>CAIWFP010000021.1 GCA_903911985.1 uncultured Sphingomonadales bacterium | reverse complement strand
CCTCCTTCGTCAATCTCGGCGCCTATGTCGACGCCGGGACCATGGTCGACACCTGGGTGACGGTCGGCTCCTGCGCCCAGATCGGCAAGAATGTGCATCTCTCCGGCGGCGTCGGCATCGGCGGCGTGCTGGAGCCGCTGCAGGCGAACCCGGTGGTCATCGAGGACAATTGCTTCATCGGCGCCCGCAGCGAAGTGGCCGAGGGCGTGATCGTCGGCACCGGCGCGGTACTCTCCATGGGCGTCTATCTCGGCGCCTCCACCAAGATCATCGACCGCGCCACCGGCGAGGTCCACATCGGCCGCGTGCCGCCCTATGCCGTGGTGGTGCCGGGGGCGCTTCCGGGCAAGCCCTTGCCAGACGGCACACCGGGGCCGTCGCTCTATTGCGCGGTGATCGTGAAAACCGTGGACGCGCAGACCCGCGCCAAGACCGGGATTAACGAGCTGCTGCGGGATTGAGGTAAAGGTTCAAGGGGAAGAATGCAGGGGCAAACCCCTGCACCCCTTACCGTCTCCCGGCGAGAACTTGCGCCAAAGGCAGCGTCCCGCACAACCTCACCGCGCCGCAGGCTATGTCAAAGCCGCTTCGCGGTCGGGCGCTTTGTCGAGAGGCGGGCGCTGAGCGGGACAGTCATGGGAGCGCGAGGGGATAATCCCCTCGCATCTTTCTTCCCTGTATTTTTCTTGCCTGCAAAGCTTGCACCTTCCCCCTCTCTGCGGAACAACCCACCCCATGCTCCGCGCCCTCTCCATCGCTCTTGCCCTGCTGCTGGCCACGGCAACCCATGCTGATCCCGCCCATGCCGATCTGCCGGTGGAGCCCGCCCGGGTGTTGCGGGTGTTGCAGCATGACCCCGGCGCCTTCACCGAGGGTCTGTTCATCGCCCATGGCCAGCTGGTGGAGAGCACCGGCATGGAGGGTCGTTCCACCATCCGCCGGGTGGATCTGGAAACGGGGCGTGTGCTGTCCAGCGTCAGCGTGCCGGGGCCGCTGTTTGGCGAGGGGATTGCGCCGTGGCGGGGCACTATTCTCAGCCTCACCTGGCAGAATGGTTTCGGCTTCCGCTGGAAGCCTGATGGCAAGGGGCGCGGGGCCTGGCTGCGGCCGCTTGGGCGCTTCACCTACCCGGGCGAGGGCTGGTCGCTGACGGGCGACGGGATGGGCGATGCCCATGGCCTCATCATGTCCGACGGCACCGACACGCTGCGCTTCATCGAGCCGGGGCAGTTCCGCATCACCCGCCTGCTCAAGGTAACCGCCGAGGGCCAGCCGGTGACGATGCTGAACGAGCTGGAATATGTGGATGGCGAGATCCTCGCCAATATCTGGATGACCGACCGCATCGCCCGCATCGATCCGGTCAGCGGCCATGTGAAAGGCTGGATTGATCTGGCCGCGCTGCACCGCCGTGCCGGGGTATTCGGGCCGGATCAGGTCGCCAATGGCATCGCCTATGACGCGCCCCGCCACCGGCTATACGTCACGGGCAAGGAATGGCCGTTGCTGTTCGAGATCGCCCTGCCCAGGCGGGATTAGCCGCGCGGCGTCAGTTTCCCCCGCGGATCGGGCTCATGCCCAGGCCGTGGAAATAGTTGAGCACAATGTTGATCCGGGTGACGCCGGGGCCCGCGACGACCCGGGCGGCGGCGGCCTTGGGCTTGCTCCAGCCCATGTGCGGATTGCCGCCAAAGCCGACGCCATCCTGCGACAGGTCGAACTTGTGGTTGCCGTTGCGGTCGTGCAGCAGCATCAGGCTATAGGTGCCGGGGCCTGGCACGCGGATGCATAGTTCGGGCGTGCCGCTTTGCGGCACCGCTTCCTCCACGCGGCGGAAGGTCTTGCCGTGATAGAGCAGGATATTGTCGTCCTGCAGCCAGTCCGCATCGTTGGAGGGATAGACCTCCAGCTTGAGATGGCCGGCGTGGTCCTTCAGCCCCACGACGCTCACGATGAAGGCCGGGCCATTCTCGTTCGCGCGGCAACGGCCCTCGGCCTTGCCCAGTTCCGGCGAGGAGGGCAGCGGCACGACTTCCTTCGGCGTGCCCGCATGGGCGGCAGAGGGTGCAGCCGCGGCTGTGAGCAGGAGCAGGGGGGCAATGGCGATCATAACGGCCGACTCGATAGGGCAAAACTGGCGCGCGCGAAAGGTGCTGCCGGCAGCGGCGGGGGCAGCGGCGGGGGCAGTACCCTTGCCGCCATTGCGGCGATGGGGGCGAAGGCCCTGCCATTCAACTGCGGAAATATCGCCTATACGCATGCGAAATAGACCTTTTGGCTCGCTCTAGTCGTCAGACCCCGCATTGAGTGGAACACTGTGGCACAAATGTGGCGCCTTGATAAATTACCGGGACCTGCGGCGGTGCTCTGGCCGCCGGACGCCGGCAATAGGGCCTGCCAGCATAACCGATGCTGAATGATTTTCGGCGGTGGCGTTCACGTTTCGCGGGCGGGCGGCGGCGGTTCGCTCAGGCCATGTCGCCGGCATCGGCGCCGGGCGCGTCCTCGGGCACGGGGCCCAGCAGCGCCGGCTCGAAAATCAGCGCGCAGATCAGCGTCCAGATCAGCGAGATCATCAGGATCAGCCCCATGCTGGCGGTGCCGGGGTGATGGCTGAACCACAGCGCGCCAAAGGCACTGCCCGTGGCCAGCGCGCTGAACACCACCGCGCGGGCCAGACTGGTCTCCAGCAGCTTGCCGACGCCCCGGCGCCAGGCCATCACGAAATAGATGTGAAACGCCACGCCCACCCCGAACAACAGCGGAAAGGCGATGATATTGGCGAAATTCAGCGGCAGGCCGATCACCACACAGCTGCCCAGCGTGAGGAAGCCAGACAGCACCACCGGCGCCAGGGTAAAGGCAACCTCGCGCGCGGAGCGCAGCACAAAATAGAGCAGCAGGCTGACCAGCGCCAGCGCCAGCACGCCCGCCTGCACAAAGGCGCCAGCCACGGTGCGCGCGGCCTCCTGCGTGGCGACGGGAAGGCCGGTGGCATGGGGGGCGATGGCGCGAACAGCGGCGGTGAAGCGGCGCAGCACGGCATTGTCGGCGCTGTCTCCGGCGGGGGTGACAACCACCAGCGCGTGGCCGTCTTTCGCCACCCAATCGGCGCGCAGATCCTCCGGCAGGGTGGCGCGGCTGACTTCGCCCGCCTGCAGGCTGGCGCGGATGGCGTCGAGGCAGATACCCAGCGGCTTGACCAGCATCGCCTCCGCGTTGGCGCGGGCCTGTGGCGATGCGGCGGCAAGCCGGGTGAAGCTGTCGGCGAGGTGGGCCGCCGCCCCCCCGATTCCGGCCCCCCCGATTCCTTCGGCGCCACTCTCGCCCGGATGCGCGGCGGCGAGGGCGCGCAACGACACGGCGGCCTTGTCCAGCGCGGCACGGGTGGAGGCATCATCGGTGGGCGGCGGCAGGTCGAAGGGGTTGATCGTGGGGTCGAGCAGCAGCGAGGCATCCTCGATCAGCGCCAGCTTGATGGGCTGCTCGGCGGGCACAAAGCTGTCGACGCTGACCGCCTGCGCCACTTGCGGAAGGCGCGACAGGCGGCTGGCGAGCGTGGCGGCCTCGTCGGCATTGGGCGCCAGAACTGCGATGGTGTTGGGGGTGCGGTCCGGGTCGCGCATCAGATCGGCCAGTGTGCGCATCGCCGGGCCATTCGGGTCGCGCAGGTGCATCGGGTTGAAGTCGAACCGGACCCACGGCAGGAT
>CAIWFP010000020.1 GCA_903911985.1 uncultured Sphingomonadales bacterium | reverse complement strand
GTGGTGAGCGGCCCGAGCGTATAGAAGGGGGCCTCGCCGCAGCTTTCCAGCTGCTTTTCCATGTTGACCTTGATCTTGTGCATCGGGACGTGGCCCGGCCCCTCGATCATCACCTGCACGTCCTGCGCCCAGGCGCGCTTGGTCAGCTCGCCAAGGGTGTAAAGCTCGGCGAATTGCGCCTCGTCATTGGCATCGGCCACGCTGCCCGGGCGCAGGCCATCGCCCAGCGAATAGGCGATGTCATAGGCTTTGCAGATCTCGGTGATCTCGTCGAAATGCTCGTAGAGGAAGCTTTCCTTGTGATGCGCCAGGCACCACTTGGCCATGATGCTGCCGCCGCGCGAGACAATGCCGGTGACGCGCTTGGCGGTGAGCGGGATATAGGGCAGGCGCACGCCGGCGTGGATGGTGAAATAGTCCACCCCCTGCTCGGCCTGCTCGATCAGCGTGTCGCGGAAGATTTCCCAGGTCAGCTCCTCGGCGATGCCCTCCACCTTCTCCAGCGCCTGATAGATCGGCACGGTGCCGATGGGCACGGGGCTGTTGCGCAGGATCCACTCGCGGGTGTCGTGGATGTTGCGGCCGGTGGAAAGGTCCATGATGGTGTCGGCGCCATGGCGGATGGCCCAGACCATCTTGTCGACCTCGTTCGCCACATCGCTGGCCACCGCCGAATTGCCGATATTGGCGTTGATCTTCACGAGGAAGTTGCGGCCGATCGCCATCGGCTCGCTCTCGGGGTGGTTGATGTTGTTGGGGATGATGGCGCGGCCCCTTGCCACCTCGTCCCGCACGAATTCCGCCGTCACGTAATCGGGAATGGCGGCGCCCCAGTCCTGCCCGTCACGCAGCGCCTTTTCCTTCAGCTCCGCCCGGCCAAGGTTCTCGCGGCAAGCGACATATTCCATCTCCGGCGTGATGATGCCTTGCCGGGCATAGTGCATCTGGCTGACATTCAGGCCCGGCTTGGCGCGCAAGGGTTTGATGCCACCACGCGGAAAGGGCGGCACGCCGGCGCTGCGGTCGGGCCCCTTCAGGCCATTGTCCTCGGGCTTTACCGCCCGGCCCGAATATTCCTCCACATCGCCGCGCGCGGCGATCCATGCGGCGCGGCGGGGGGCAAGGCCGGAGGCGATGTCGATGGTGATCGCCGGATCGGTATAGGGGCCGGAGGTGTCATACAGGCGCACCGGCGCCTCGTTGGCCGAAGCCTCCAGCACCACCTCGCGCATGGAAACGCCCAGCGGCCCGACATGGACCTTTCTGGAGCCGCGAATCGGCCCGGTGGTGACGCCAATGTCGGGGCGGGTGGTTTTTTCGGCCATAATCGGAAGGTCTCTCTTTAACTAACGGGATTGAGGGTGAAGTGCCAACAGGAGGCGAGCGTGAGCGCCAGCCCGACCAGCACTGTGAAAAAGGCCCAGCCGCGATGCATGCCAGCGAGATTGCGCAGCCAGAACTGGGTGTAGATGTCGACAAAGCCCAGAATGATCAGCGCCTCGGCCATCATGAAACCGCCCAGAATACGGATGGCGCAGGCCAGAATATCGGTGCCGGCAAAGGGGTTGGCCAGATAGACGATGGCGCCCACCAGCAGTTCCAGCATGCCGCAGACGAATTGCAGCGCGGGCGAGGCTTCCACCTCGTCGATCATGGTGCGCCAGATCCCCGGCTTGCGCAGCGCGCCAACGCCCGCCGCCATCGCCGCCAGACCCAGCAGAAATCCCGACCAGCCGGTCGCGTCGATTGCCTGAACCATACCCTTAGCTCCTCTCGTTCATGTGTTTGAACCGAGGTGTAGCCGGTATCGCGGCGAATTCTAGTGCGTGCTTGGAACTGGGATGCGGTCTGTGCATGTGGCCCTCCCTACGTCCGTGCTAACGGAATCAGGTTCTGCGGGTCGTATGGCGCTTACCCATACCTCTCAGCCAAGCTGGCTCCCCGGGGAAAGGGCGGACGTTAAGCCCTTGTCGTGCGGATGGCAAGGGGCGGCCGGGCTGGTGGCAAAGGCTTCGGATCGGCGATCGGGGCGCCACGGCACGCATAACCCGCCGGGTTTCCGTTTATCCTCACGCGGGGGCATTTTCGTGCTTTTTATTCGCAGGAGCGCGGTTGCAGTTAACCGTCCAAGGCCTTAAACCCGTGGGCATGAAGGGAGACTTTGCCGATATTGTGATCGCCGGCGGCGGTCTTCCTGGCGCTTTGGCGGCCTTGGCGCTGACCAGAGCGCGTCCCGACTTGCGCCTGCTACTGATCGAGCCGGGCTATGGCTCGGGCGACGGGCGGATGTGGCCGTTCATGCTCACCGATGTGCCGGCGAGCGAGCGCTGGTTGATCGAACCGATGATCGATGGCGCCTGGCGCAAATATGAGGTGCGCTTTCCGCGCTTCATGCGGGTGGTCGGCTCACCCATGCGGATGATGACCCGCAAGGCTGTGGATGCCGCGCTGAACGAGGCGCTGCCCGAGGGCGCGGTGATCGGCGGAGTGGCCGTTGAGGGCCTTGATGCGGGCGGCGTCAATCTGGCCAATGGCCGGCGTATTCATGCCAAAGCGGTAATCGACGCGCGCCGTGGCCGGATTTTCCTCCACCTGTCCGGCGGCTGGCGCATTCTTTATGCGCAGCTGATCCGCTTTGAGGGTAAGCACCCCTTTGCCCATCCGCTGCTGCTGGATGCTCGGGTGAGCCAGCGCGATGGTTGCCGATTCATGGCCTGCATCCCGATCACCGCCGACACATTGCTGGTGCGCGAGACGGTTTTGTCCGAGGATCGCGATGTCGACAGTGCCGCCATGGCCGCGCGGATCGGGGAATATTGCCGCATTGCCAATTGGCAGGTGGCAGAGGTGCTGCACGAGCAGCGCGCGGAGCTGCCGCTGGTGGGGGCGGGCGATTTCGATGCCTTCTGGGCCAGCGGCGAGGGCGGAGTCGCGCGGATCGGCGGCTGGGCGGGCCTGTTCCATCCATTCACCGGCGACGAGATCGGCCCGGCGGTGCACACCGCTCTGGCCTTGGCCGAGCTGCCCGAACTGGCGGAGGGTGAAATCTCCGGCGCGGATCTGGCGCGGGCCACGCGGCGTCTTGCACACGAACATTGGGATGCGTCCGGACTGGGCCGCATGCTCACGCGGCTGATGTTCAGCTCGGCCAGCGCGCGTCGGCGCTACAAGATCTATGAATGGATTTATCGGCTGGATCAGCCGCTGATCGAGCGGATCTATGCCGGGGCACTGGGCTGGCGCGACCGGGTCAAGGTGTTGATCGGCAAGCCGCCGGTCCCGGTTTCGCGCATGCTGGCCGTGGCCATGGGTGACAGCGGGTCGCTCGCCGAGCTTGATGGCGGTGTGCTCGACGGGCAGGGGCCCGACACCGGCCCGCAGGGATGAGGGCTGCTCACCCATGAAGCGCATTTGCGTTGTCGGGGCTGGGTTTGGCGGGCTGGCGCTGGCGATCCGTTGTCAGGCGGCAGGCCTTGTCACCACGCTGGTGGAGGCGCGCGAGGAGCCGGGCGGCTGCGCCAATACGGTGACGCGCGATGGCTTCACCTTCGATACCGGGCCGGGCACCCTCATTGATCGCGCCGGGTTGGACGATTTGTGGGCGCTTGCTGGTGGGAGCGGGGCCGGGCGCGATATGGCCAGCGATGTCGCGCTGGCGCCGCTCGCCCCATTTTGCCGGCTTCACTGGAGCGACGGCACCAGCTTCGACCTTTCTGGCGACGAGGCGCAGTTGCGCGGCGAGGTGGCCCGCATCGCGCCGGACGATTTGGCCGGCTATGAGGATTTTTCCCGCTATAGCGTGGAAGCCCTGACCGAGACCCGGCTGGCGCTCCTTCATGCGCCAACGCCCGATTGGACCAGCAAGCTCCTCGCCGCGCCCGCCCTGTTGCGGCATCAGGCCTGGCGGTCGCTTTATGCCAAGGTGGCCTCGCAGGTCCGTTCCGACAAGCTGCGCGAGGCGCTCTCGTTCCGCACACTGATGCAGGGTGGCAATCCGCAGACGGCCAGCGCCATCAGTGCCGCCCTCTACCAGCAGGAGAAGGACGGTGGGGCGTGGTGGCCCATGGGCGGCATGCGTGTGCTGATAAGGGCCATGGCCGCCCTGTTTACCGATATGGGTGGCCGCCTGCTGCTGGGCGAGCCGGTGGCGCGCATTCACACCATCGGCAATCGCGTGGCCGAGGTGGAAGGGGTGAGCGGCTGGCGCGAGCATTTTGACGCTGTCGCCTCCGGCGCCGATCTGATGCATACCTATCGCCATCTGCTGGGGCATACGCAGCGCGGGCGTCAGATGACGGACCGGCTTGCCCGCCGGGCCTGGTCGCCGGGGGTGTTCTCGGTGCATTTCGCGCTGGAAGGCAGCTGGCCGGGCATACCGCATGCGATGGCGCTGTTCGGGCCGCGCTACGGCGGTTTGCTCGACGACATTTTTGAGCATGGCGTGCTGCCGCGCGACATGCTGATCCATCTCCACCATCCCAGCGTTACCGACCCTTCGCTGGCTCCGCCGGGCAAAAGCGTGTTCAGCGCGGTGGTGCCGGTGGCCAATCTGGGCAAGCTGCCGATCGACTGGTCTCAGGTGGGGCCGCTGATGGAGCAGCGTGTGCTGGACGAGGTGGGGATGCGCTTCATTCCCGATATCCACGACCGTGTGCTCACCCGTTTTCACCGCACCCCGCGCAACGCCGCCGAGGACCTGAATGGCTATCGCGGCAGCGGCTGGAGTCTGGAGCCGAACCGGTGGCAGAATTTCTGGGCGCGCGCGCAAAATCGGGATTCCGCCATCCCCAACCTTTATCTTGTGGGCGCGGGCGCGCAGCCGGGCGCGGGCGTCGCCGGGGTGGTTGCCGGTGCCAAACGGACCGCCGCGCTGATCTGCGCGGATTTGCTGGGGCCGGCATTGTGAGTCCCATGACAATGAGGCGGCAGGCATGAAGCGTTTGGCGGTCTATTGCGGCGCGGCCTCGCCAGCGGACGGGCGCTATGTGGCACTGGCGGCCGCAGTGGGAACGGAACTGGCACAGCGGGGCATTGGCGTCGTCTATGGCGGGGGCAGGCTGGGCTTGATGGGCGCCGTCGCCGATGCCGCGCTGGCCGCTGGCGGCGAGGTGATCGGGGTGATCCCGCAGGGGCTGGAGGAGGCCGAGGTCGCCCACCGGGGTTGCACCGAGCTGATTGTGGTGGGCACCATGCATGAGCGCAAGGCGATCTTCACCGAGCTTTCCGATGGTTTCGTCACCCTGCCGGGGGGCGTGGGCACGATGGATGAGTTGTGGGAGGCGGCGAGCTGGGCTCAGCTGGGCTATCATGCCAAGCCCGTGGGTCTGCTGAACGCCTTTGGCTTTTTCGACCTGCTGCTGGCGTTCACCAGCCACATGGGCGAGGTCGGGTTCATCCGCGAGGCTCATCGCGGCATCATCATCGCCGAGCGCGAGCTGGGCCTTCTGCTGGACCGCATGGCCGCGCATCAGGCGGTGACGCCCCTTGTGACGATGGATCTGCGCGGCTTGTAAGCGAATCCCGGGGCGCGTTTCGCTGCAGCGGCGCGGGCCCTCAAAAAGCGCCTATGCTATCGGTGTCGCCGGCTCTACCCGCGCCTGAAACAGCCGACCGCGCTCGGAAATCAGCACCAGCCCAAGCGCGCCCAAGCCGGAGAACAGCAGCATCGCCGCCAGCGGCCTTGCGGTTCCGTCGAAGGCCTGCCCCACCAGCGCGCCAAGGCTGGAGGCGAGCAGCATCCGCACAAAGGCCTGTCCCGAGGCGGCCGCACCCGCGTTCCGCGCGAAGGGTTGCAGGGATATCGCCGAGAAATTGGAACCGAGAAAGCCCGTCAGGCACATGTTGAGGGTCATCAGCGGAACAAAGCTCCACAGCGTTTCATACCCGCTCAGCGCCAGTGCCAGCTGCATCATGCTGATCACGATATAGGCCAGCAAGGCACAATGCGAAACCGCCCGCGCCCCAAACCGCATAACGATCCGCGCGTTGGCGAAATTGGAGCTGGCCATGGTCAGCGCCATCCCGCCAAAGATCAGCGGGAACATTTTGCCCGCGCCAAAATGCTCGGCCACCAGTTGCTGGGTGGAGTTGATATAGCCGAACACGCCCCCCATCAGCAGCGCCATGCCAATGACATAGCCGGATGTCGCACGATGGGTGAACACCATGGTCAGCGAGCGCAACAGCGTCGCGGCATGGACGGCCTGACGGAATTGCGGGCTTAACGTTTCGGGCAGGCGCAGCAGCACCCACAGGCTGACACCGCCGCTCAGCAGAACCATCATGCCAAAAATCCAGCGCCAGCTCGCCACCAGTAGCACTGCCTGACCCAGCGAGGGCGCCAGCATGGGCACGATCATGAAAACCATTCCGACGACCGATTGCAGCCGGGCCATGCGGTCGCCCTCGAATTGATCGCGGATAATCGCGGCGGGCAGCACCGTGAGCCCGGCGGCACTCAGCCCCAGCGTGAAGCGCAGCGCCACCAGTACCGAAAATTTGCTGACGAGGGCGCAGCCCAGCGACTGCAGCACATAAAGACCAAGGCAAATGAGGAGCACGCGGCGGCGGCCAAAGCGATCGGCCAAAGGGCCGGGAAACAGGCTGCCCAGCCCGCTGCCAATCAGGAAAACGCCGACAACCAACTGGCGCTGATTGTCGCTGGTGACACCCAGATCGTGCGACAGGTAACCCAGCGCGGGCAACATCATGTCGATTGCCAGCGCCTGCAGGGCCTGGATCAGCCCCATTAAAACCACGAACTCGCGTTCGCTCATGGTGGCGCGCGGAGGAGAGAGAATGTCAGGCATGGAGGGGGTCTGTATATTCACGCTTGCGCCTTGGCGGCTGAGGGACATTTTGGCCAGAAGGTTTTGGCGCTACTCGGTTTTGGGCTGCCTAGGGGGCCAGATGCCCGCGCGCCCAATGCGGCAGACGCGCGGCAAGGCCGGGGGCGAGGTCCGGTGGCAGGGCGTCCAGCGCAAAATAGGCGGCCGCGGCGATCTCGCGGCCATCGGGGCGGGGCATGCCATGGCTGGTGCCGGTGATGATATGCACCAGATTGCCCGCGCCATGCAGCGTGTCGAGCGTGGTGGTGAGCGCGGCGCCCCCTTCCAGTCGGCAACCGATCTCCTCCTCGAATTCGCGCGCGCCGGCCAGAACGGGGTCTTCACCCGGCCCTATTCCGCCGCCGGGCGGCATCCATGCGGGCGAGCCATAGGTGTGGCGCACCAGCAGCACCTGCCCATCGGCATTCAGCGCGATAACCCGGCAGCCCTCGATCCGCGGGCGCGTCACCCGCCACCAGGCGCAGCGCAGGGCATGGGCGAAGCGCAAGGCGGCGCGATGCAGTGGCGCGGGCAGATGGTGCAGCAGCGCGTGCAGCTGGTCAGCCAGCGGGGCGGACAGGCTCAGCAAAAGCAGGTGCCGGGCACGCGCGCGGCGGCCAGAGCGCGGGCGATGGGCAGATCGTTGTGCCCCAGCCTCGCGGCCTCGAACAGCGCGCGTTTTTCCGCGCCGCGCATGACGAAAACCAGATCGTCGCAGGCCAGCAGCGCGGGAATGGTGAGCGAAAGCCGCTCGAACGGCGCCTCTGGCGGCAACGGGTCGGGGGTGAGGCGGCGGATCAGTTGCGGGTCGTCCGCGCGCGGATCGGTATTGGGAAACAGCGAGGCGATATGGCCATCGCCGCCCATGCCCAGCCATGTCAGCGCGAAATGTGGCGACCGGGCATTTTCGGTCAGCGGCACAATCATGGCCCCCAGCGGCTCCAGCGCGGCGCGCAACCGGCCGGTGTTCGAGGCGGGGTGATCCTCGGGCACGATGCGGTCGTCGCCCGGCCATACGGCAAGGCGGGTGAAGGGCAGGTCGCATTTGGCCAGTTCGGCCAGAATGGGGAAGGGGGTGCCGCCCCCGGGCAAGCAGATGGCCACCGTGCCCGATGGTGTGGCGGCGAAGGCGGCGCCCAACCGTTCCGCCAGCCATAGGGCGATGTCGGCGTCGCTGGCGCCCTCGATCATGCGGATGGTGTTCATGGCGTATGTATAGCACCCGCGCAGCCGGCACGGAACCGGGGCGCAATCCTATGGATGGCATTGGCGGCATTCACGGTACCGCGCAGGTCGCGTTTTCGCGTCATACGGGAATGGAAGGTGCGAAAAGCCCGCGCGGCGCATGAGCGTTGCTTTTTCGATCGCGTCAGCCTGAACTAAAGCGCGCTAAAGCGCCGTGCTCAGCCGCGCCACCAGCACACCGCCCGCCACCAACAGCACCGCGCCAGCCACCCGGCGAAATATCCGCAGTACGGGCCCCGCATCCAGCAGGCCTCGCGCCAGCCAGCCGCCCAGCGCCAGTGCCACCCCCGTGCCCACCGCGCCGCCCACGCCCGCCGCGAAGGGTTGCTCGCTGGCCAGGGCGATGGCGAGGATGAGAAATCGCGCCGAATCGGTGATCTGATCGGCAAACAGCACAATCGCCCCCGCACCCAGCGAGTTGGTTGGTTCGGCCGGAGCCTTGCCCGGAGCCAGCAGCAGCGATTCGGCCCCCGCCATCGCCAGCGCCATCGCCGCCACCAGCAGTTCGGCGGCATGGTTCAGCTCTGCCGCCACCTCGCGGGTGGCCCATGCCGCAAACCCGCTGGCCAGCGCCCCGGTGGCAAAGCCGGTGAGAAGCAGCATCGGGCGCGGGCCAGAGCGCGCGGCAAGCTGCGCCACCAGCATCTGATCGCGCGCGCCCATGCCAGCCAGCAGGGCGGCCAGCAAGGCAAAGAGGCATCCTGTCATGCGCCAGTCTCCTTCGGCGTCTCCTTAGGCGTCTCCTTGGGCGCCTCCGTGTGGGCTGCCAATGGGCGGTTGGCAAACAGGGCGTCGCCCATGCGTGCGGCAAAATCCTCGGCCTTGGCGATCAGGATGGTGGCGTCGGCTGGACTCATCATTTCCGCCGCAGCCTGCCGCCACAGCTCCAGCCAGCGGGGGAACATCTCGGGCGAGAGCGCGGGCACCGCCGCGCGGTGCGCGGCCAGCGGCATGCCGCGATAGGCACCCCGCCCGCGCAATTGCGCCGCCCAGAAGGCGGTGAGCGCGGCGAGATGGTGCGGCCAGTCATCCACTGTTCCGGCAAAAACCGGCCCCAACAGGGCATCCTCGCGCGCAAGCCCGTAAAAGGCGACGACGAGATTGGCGATATCGGCATGGCGATCTGGGGGCTGGGGCGCGGTCACCCCTCTGGCCTAGCAATCGGCGGGGCCAGCGCAAGAACAACTGTGCCAAAGAACAACTGTGCCAAAGCACAACTGTGTCACTGGGGCTTGACGGGGTTGCCGTCGCGCGGGATGTCGAAGGCATGGAAACGATGATCCCGCAGGAATATCTGGGTGAGGCGATGGGCACGCGCATTGCTCTCATCGCGCAGAGCTATCGCCGCCTGCTGGGGCGCGATCTGGTGCCGGAAGGCGGCGACGCTGTGGCCGCCTTGTGGGCCGCGCCGCGCGCGATTCTGGCGCATGGGTTGGGGGCGGATCCAGTGTTCTTCTTCGCCAACCGCGCCGCTCTGGCCGCCTTTGAGACCACGGTGCCCGCGGTCACCACCATGCCTTCGCGGCTTTCCGCCGAGCCGCTGGCCCGCGAGGAGCGGCAGGCCCTGCTCGACCGGGTGAGCGCGCAAGGTTTTATCGACAATTATGCCGGGGTGCGGATTTCAGCCAAGGGACGGCGGTTTACGATCGCTGGGGCAGTGGTGTGGAACCTGATCGACGCGGCGGGAGAGCGCCACGGACAGGCCGCCTGCTTTGCCCCGCCCGATTGGGCGCGCGCGGGGGCGGGCGAGCAGGGCCTGTGAGCCAGCCCTCGGTTCTGTTCGTCTGCCTTGGCAACATCTGCCGCTCACCGCTGGCCGAGGCCGCCTTTCGCGATGCCGCCATGCGGGCTGGGATGGCGGTAACGGTCGATTCGGCGGGAACGGGGGATTGGCATGTCGGCCAGCCGCCAGATCGCCGCGCCCGTGCCGAGGCAGCAAGCCATGGCATCGACATTTCCGCCTATCGCGCCAGGCAGGTGGCGGCGGAAGATTTTGCCCGCTTCACCCATATTTGCGCGCTGGATTCGGCCAATCTGGCGGATTTGCGGGCGCTTGCTCCGGCAGGGGCGTCTGCCCGGCTGGCGCTGCTGCTGGATTATGTGCCGGGCCAAAAGGGCACCTCCGTGCCGGATCCCTACCATGGCGGGCCGCAGGATTTCGCCGAATGTTGGCGGCTGGTCAGCCTTGGCGCGAAGGCGCTTGTGGAGGTTCTGGCGGGGCGGGGCTAGCGGCCAGAACCCTACCCTCTATTACCGAGGTCGCCCTTACCGACGCTCGCGTTTGCCATATCCAGCATTTTGTCGAGGCTACGTTTTGCGTCTAACCGCAAGCCTTCCTCGATTTCGATGCGGGGGGCGAGGTCTCGCAGGGAGAGGTATAGTTTTTCCATCGTGTTGAGGGCCATGTAGGGGCAGATGTTGCAGTTGCAGTTGCCGTCGGCCCCCGGCGCGCCGATGAACAGTTTTTCGGGCATGGCCAGCTGCATCTGGTGGATGATGTGCGGTTCGGTGGCGACGATCAGCGTGTTGCCCAGGCCCGCCGAGTCCATGGCCTTGGCATAGTTCAGAATGCCCGAGGTCGAGCCAACGTATTCGGCGTGGTCGAGAATCGCCGGCGGGCATTCCGGGTGGGCGGCAATCGGTGCGCCGGGATGCTGCGCGCGCAGCTTGAGCAGCTCGGTTTCCGAAAAGGCCTCGTGCACGATGCACACCCCCGGCCACAGCAGCATCTCGCGATCGAACTTGCGCGACAGATAGCCACCCAGATGCCGGTCCGGCCCAAAGATGATCTTCTGGTCGCGGGGGATCTGCGCCAGAATGGTCTCGGCCGAAGAGCTGGTGACGATGATGTCGGACAGCGCCTTCACCTCGGTCGAGCAGTTGATATAGGTCAGCGCGATGTGATCGGGGTGCGCGGCGCGAAAGGCGCGGAACTTGTCCGGCGGGCAGGAATCCTCGAGGCTGCAGCCCGCCTCCATGTCGGGCAAGATGACGATTTTTTCAGGGCTGAGGATCTTGGCGACCTCGGCCATGAACTTGACCCCGCAAAAGGCGATGACGTCGGCGTCGGTGGCGGCGGCCTTGCGCGACAGCTCCAGCGAATCGCCGACGAAATCGGCCAGATCCTGCAACTCGGGCTTCTGATAATAATGCGCGAGGATGACCGCGTTCTTTTCGCGGCGCAGGCGCTCGATCTCCGCACGCAGGTCCAGGCCCGAAAGATTGGTCACAGGGTTGTTCATCGCTCATTCCATGGCCCGGGGTTGGGCATAGGGTGCTATATCCGATCACGCTCCCAAGAAAAGGACAAGGCTGTGCTGAACCGTCTGAGGAGGCGATATCGCGACGTCCTCGCGTCGATCTATCTGTTCAACGAGCATCGCGGCTATTCCAGCCTCGACCGGGTGCTGACGGCGGTGCGTCTGCGCCACCCGGAAGCGGGGGTGTTTATCGCGGCCATCGAGAAGCATCGCGCCGACGAGCGCCGCCATTACCTGATGTTTCGCGGCTGGTTTGAACGGCAGGGGCGCATGCCGCTGGCCGTGGACAAGAGCTGCGCGCATATCGACCGGATGATCCGCCTGACCTTTGGCTGCGACATTGATGGCCTGGATACGGCGCGGGTGGTGGCCGATGGGGCGCTGTTCGCGCAATTGTGCCGGGTGATCGTGCTGACGGAGCAGCGCGGTGTGCGGCAGGTGGACAAGCTGCTGGGCATGGATGTGGTCACCTCCGACCGGGCGCTGCGCCGGATATTCCGGATTATCGAACGCGACGAGCCCAGCCACTGGCAGCCCTATGATGGCTGGCTGCGGGTGCGGGGCGAGGATCGCGCGCGGCTGTCGGAACGTCTGGCCGACTGGTGGGTGCACAAGAGCCTGATCCTGTTCAAGCTGCCCTGGCTGTTCCTCAACCCGGCGCTGGGCCGCCGCACGCAATGGCAGGATGCCGCAGAAAAACCGGCGTGACCGCGCGGTTAGGCTCATCCATTTTTGGCGATTTGCGCAAGACCGGCTGATCGTGCCGGACTGGGAAACGCCCTAAAGCCGCGTCCAGCCGGCCCTGCCGGCCCTCGCGCGCCACCAGCCCGCGCCGTTCCAGATCGATGAGATGCGATTCCACCGAACGCCCGGCGGCCGGCCACAGCATCTGCGCCACACCCTTGTACATCACTGGAACCATTGCGGAAATCTCCAGTGCTCCACCCTCAAGCAGGCCCAGTATCTGCCGCTCCCGCATCCGCCGATGACCAATCATACCCCGCACCAGCTGACGAGGCTTGTCTATCTGAGGACCGTGCGCAGGAAAATAGATGACATCTTTGCGAAAAACACCGTTGACCGAATCGGGTTGGGGTCTTAGGGGGCTTTTCACCGGACGGGGCTGCGGCGGAGACGCCAGCGACTTTGCCCGGTCGCCAACATAGACGGATATCAGGATCCTGATGCAAATCGGGATGAACTGGTTGTCCGCGAATTTCTGTCGGTGGCTCTTTGACATTGTTAGTTAGATGAAGGGACATGTGGGCGACGGCGCCTGGTCCGGGGGTTTTAAGGCTCCGGGTACCAGTTTAAATAAGTCGTTACTTTACGTGTCCTTACGTAACCATACGTTTGTACAGAGTACAAGTAATGGCTCCTTAAATTCAATTAAGTCAGATAGCGGATCTTAGGATCTGTGCTGTTTTGATTGGGACACAAACTTGAGAGTTTGATCCTGGCTCAGAACGAACGCTGGCGGCATGCCTAACACATGCAAGTCGAACGAGCCCTTCGGGGTTAGTGGCGCACGGGTGCGTAACGCGTGGGAATCTGCCTTTCGGTTCGGAATAACAGTTAGAAATGACTGCTAATACCGGATAATGACGTAAGTCCAAAGATTTATCGCCGAGAGATGAGCCCGCGTAGGATTAGGTAGTTGGTGGGGTAAAGGCCTACCAAGCCGACGATCCTTAGCTGGTCTGAGAGGATGATCAGCCACACTGGG
>CAIWFP010000019.1 GCA_903911985.1 uncultured Sphingomonadales bacterium | reverse complement strand
GACCGCAAGGTGGCCGACAAGCGCATATTCCCGGCGCTCGACGTCGGCAAGAGCGGAACCCGCAAGGAAGAGCTGCTGGTGGACAAGGGCAACCTCGCCAAGATGTGGGTGCTGCGCCGCATCCTCATGCAAATGGGCACCATCGATGCCATGGAATTCCTGCTCGACAAGATCAAGGATTCCAAGAGCAACGAGGATTTCTTTGCAACGATGAATCAGTAGGTTTTGAGTGGGTAGGTGCGAGGGGGTTACCCCCTCGCGCTCCCATGACCTGTCCTGCTCAGCGCATCACTCTCGACCTGGCGCCTTGCCGTGAAGTGGTTGTGAAAGCCTGCGGTGCTTCAATCTGGGCGCATCGTGGAGGTGGGACTCTCTCGCCGACAGTAATGTGGGGTCTGGGGCCTAAGGCCCCAGAATCTTCCCCCTTCAACCTTCACCCCACAAATTTCTCAAAAAACGCCCGCGTCCGCTCATCGGCCAATTGCGCGCCGGCTTCGTTGCGCCTTGCGCCGAAAGTGTCGGCAAAGCCGTGATCGAGGCCTTGGTAATCGAACAGGGTCACGCGGGGGTTGGAGTCCAGTCCGGCATGCATCGCGGCCTGCTCGTCGGGAGCCACGAAGCCGTCGTTGGTGGGGATATGCAGCAGCAGTTGCCCGGTGATGGCGTTGGCGGCCTCTGTCTGCCCGCCGATGCCCACGCCGTAATAACCAACCGCTGCGTCGATATCGGTGCTGGTGGCCATCTGATAGGCGATGAGGCCGCCCATGCAGAATCCGACGAGTCCGACCTTGCCGGCTTTCTGGCTGCGCGCCCAGTCGAGGACGGCGCGCAGATCATCAAGGCCCCGCACGAAATCATGGTTCTGCATGAAGCTGATCGCCTTTTGGAACTCCTCCGGGATATCCGGGTTCAGCGAAATTCCCGGTTGTTGGCGCCAGAAAATGTCGGGCGCGACGGCAAGATAGCCGAGCTTGGCCCAGTCCTGAGCCTTTTGGGTGATACCCGGGTTCACGCCGAAAATTTCCTGCACGACGATAATCACGCCGCGTGGTGTGCCCTCCGGGTGAACGACAAGGGTGGGAACGTCGCCGCTGGCGTCCAGTGTGGGGATAAGGGTGTTGGTGGTCATATCGGGTCTCCGTGAATGGGTAAGCGGGGCTTGGCGTCATCCGTGGACTTTGCCAAGGGTATGTGTCAGCTTTGTAATATTGGCAGCGCAGGAGGAACGCATGAAGGTAAATCTCGAGGTGGATTGCACCCCGCACGAGGCGCGCGAGTTCCTTGGGTTGCCCGATGTGTCGAAGGCGAATGAAGCCTATGTCGACGCGATGAGCAAGGCCATGCAGGGCGTGGGCAGCATCGAACAATTGCAGGATTATGCCAAGACGCTGGCGCCTATGGGTCAGATGGGGCTGAAGCTGTTCCAGCAATTCATCGAGAGCGGCGCGGCGTTTGGCGGTGGCAAAAAGGGCGGCTGACCTTTGGTGGTGTCGCGTGCTAATCGCGCGGCATGACGGATACGATTTTTGCCTTGTCGAGCGGGGCGCCACCTGCGGCGATCGGCGTAGTGCGTGTGAGCGGGCCGCTCGCCGGTGAGGCGTTGCGGGTGCTGGCGGGGCGGATGCCCACGCCGCGCCGGGCGAGCTTTGTTACTTTGCGGAGCAGCGCTGGCGAGGTTCTGGACAGGGCGCTGGTGTTGTGGTTGCCGGGGCCAGGCACGGCAACCGGCGAGGACGTGGTGGAATTTCACTGTCACGGCGGGCGCGCCGTGTGCGCGGCGGTTGAGGGTGCGTTGGCGGCGGAGCCCGGGTTGCGGCGGGCTGAGGCCGGAGAGTTTACCAAGCGGGCATTTTTGAACGGACGGATTGATTTGGCCGAGGCGGAAGGATTGGCCGATCTGTTGAGCGCGGAGACGGAGCTGCAGCGCCGGGCCGCGATGGAAATGGCGGGCGGCGCGTTTTCAACTGTGGTCGCCGGGTGGCGGGAGAGGGTGCTTTCGCTGTCGGCATCGGTCGAGGCGGTGCTGGATTTTGGCGACGAGGACGATGTGTCGGCTTTGCCTGCCGGGTTTGGCGAGGCACTGCAATTGTTCCACGTGGAACTTCGGGCCTGGCTGGAGCGGCCGAGGGCCGAGGCATTGCGAGAGGGTTTTCGGGTAGTCATCGGTGGGCCGCCCAACGCGGGGAAGTCGACGCTGTTCAACGCGCTGGTCGAGAGTGACGCGGCGATTACCGCGCCGCTCGCTGGAACCACCCGGGACGTATTGATGCGATCGGTGGCGATTGGGGGCGTGCCGTTCCAGTTTCTTGATACCGCAGGGCTTCGGGATTCAAGTGCCGATGGGATTGAAATCATCGGCATGGAGCGCGCTCGACAGGCGCTGGTTCGCTCGGATCTTGTCTTGTGGCTGGGGCCGGAGGGCGGGGCGCCCGAGACCGGAGCCGCGGTTTGGGAGATTGCCCCGCAGGCTGATCGGCCAGATTTTGAACACAAGACCAACCCGCGACATCATGTGTCAGCGGTAACGGGGCAGGGCATCAATGCGCTTCGGGCGGATCTGGTATCGGCTGCTCGTGGGGCTTTGCCGGTGCCGGGAGACGCGGCGCTGAACGCCCGCCAGGCCCGGTTAATAGCCGGGGCTGCGGACGCGCTTGATGGCGCGGAGTGTGAACGCGACCCGCTATTGATGGCGGAGCGTTTGCGGATGGCCCGGTTGGCCTTTGACGCCTTGCTGGGGCGGACGGCGACGGAAGATATGCTCGACGCGCTGTTTGGGCGGTTTTGCATCGGAAAATAGCGTTCCACGTGGAACATGGCGGAATGGCTGGGCTCGGCGGGCATCGCTTGATTGCCCCCCGCGCTGGTGAGGGGGGGATTGGTCGCCCTCGGCCTGCGTGCCTGAAATTTTGACCCACCGACGTCGCTCGTCTAGGGCCGGTGGCATGCATCAATTCGATATCATTGTTGTGGGCGGCGGACATGCCGGATGTGAGGCGGCAGCGGTCGCGGCGCGGATGGGCGCGCGTGTGGCGCTGGTCAGTTTCGATCTCGATGCCGTCGGCGCGATGAGCTGTAACCCGGCGATAGGCGGTTTGGGCAAGGGCCATTTGGTGCGGGAGGTCGATGCTTTCGACGGGGTGATTGGTCGTGCCGCAGATGCCGCCGCGATCCATTACCGCATGCTCAACCGATCAAAGGGCAGCGCGGTGCAGGGGCCGCGCGTGCAGGCGGATCGCAAACGATACAAAGTCGCCGTGCAGGCGATCCTCGGCGCGGAGAGCAATCTGACCCTGGTGGCCGGGGAAGTGGCAGCGCTGCGCATGGTCGGGGGCAGGGCGGCGGGCGTGGATATGGCCGATGGC
This sequence comes from uncultured Sphingomonadales bacterium, assembly GCA_903911985.1. GTDB lineage: Bacteria > Pseudomonadota > Alphaproteobacteria > Sphingomonadales > Sphingomonadaceae > Novosphingobium. The sequence goes on along the minus strand of CAIWFP010000019.1, from coordinate 236 downwards.
ACCTGTCTCGGCGCTTCGGCGGTGGTGCTCTGCACCGGCACATTTCTCGGCGGACAATTGTTTCGGGGTGAGGAGCGCCTGGCCGGTGGCCGCATCGGCGAGGCCTCGGCGCAAAGACTGGCGGCGCAATTGCGTGGGGCCGATCTTCCCATGGCGCGTCTCAAGACGGGTACGCCTCCCCGGCTGGATGGGCGAACGATAGATTGGGCGCGGTTGGAGGAACAGGCCTCGGACAG
>CAIWFP010000018.1 GCA_903911985.1 uncultured Sphingomonadales bacterium | reverse complement strand
GCGCGGATAACCGGGGAATTGTGCGCACGCCCAAGGGCTTTGCCGAAGCCTACAAAACCTATCTGGCGGGCGGCTGGAGCGCGCTGGCAAGGCCCGCGGAATGGGGCGGACAAGGTCTGCCCGCAGCTCTGGCCAAGCTGGTGGAGGAAATGGTCTGTGCCACCAACGTCTCTTTCAGCCTCTATCCCGGGCTTACCCACGGCGCCACCATCGCCATGGAGGGCCACGCCAGCGAGGCGCTGAAGCAGGCCTATCTGCCCAAAATGGTCAGCGGCGAATGGTCCGGCACCATGTGCCTCACCGAGCCCCATTGCGGCACTGACCTCGGCCTGCTGCGCACCCGCGCGGTGCCACAGGGTGATGGCTCCTATCGCGTGACCGGCGCCAAGATCTTCATCTCCGCTGGCGAGCATGATTTGACCAGCAACATCATCCACCTCGTGCTGGCCCGCCTGCCCGATGCGCCGGCTGGCGTGAAGGGCATCAGCCTGTTTCTGGTGCCCAAGTTCCTGCCCGACGCCGATGGCAATGCCGGGGCGCGCAATGGCGTTGCCTGCGGTGCCATCGAGCACAAGATGGGGATCAAGGCCTCGGCCACCTGCCAGATGAATTTCGACGATGCCACCGGCTGGCTGGTGGGCGAACCCCACAAGGGCCTCGCCTGCATGTTCACCATGATGAACGCCGAGCGCGTGTCGGTTGGCATGCAGGGGCTGGGCATTGGCGAGGCCGCTTATCAATCCGCCGTATGGTATGCGCGCGAGCGGTTGCAGGGCCGGTCGCTGTCGGGGGCCAAGCGGCCGGACCTTCCCGCCGACCCGCTCATCGTTCACCCCGACATCCGCCGCATGTTGATGACCATGCGGGCGAACAACGAGGGCTGCCGGGCATTGGCTGGATGGGTGGCCCGGGCATTGGACGCGGAGACCCAAGCGCCGGATGAGAAGATCCGCGCCCGCGCCGCCGACTTCGTGGCGCTGATGACCCCGGTGGTGAAGGCATTATTCACCGATCTCGGCCACGAGACCGCCAATCTGGCGGTGCAGTGCTATGGCGGCCATGGTTACATCCGCGAAAGCGGCGTGGAGCAATATGCCCGCGATGCCCGCATCGCCATGATCTATGAGGGGACCAACGGCATTCAGGCGCTGGATCTGGTGGGCCGCAAGCTGCCGGTGGACAATGGCCGTCTGCTGCGCGGTTTTCTCAAGCCTGTGGGCGCCTTCATTGAGGCCAATAGCGCAGACGGCCCGCTGAAGCCGATGGTGGAGGCGCTGGGCAAGGCTTCCGGGGCGCTGCAACTCGCCACCGCCACCATCGCCGAAAAAGGCATGAAGGATCCCGAGGAGGCCGCCGCCGCCGCCACCGACTATCTGCGCCTGATGGGGCTGGTGGCGATTGGCTATTGCTTCGCCAAATCGGCAAGGATCGCTGTCGGCAAACTAGGGGGGGGGGCCGATGAGGCGGGCTTCTATGACGCCAAGCTGAAGACAGCGACCTTCTTCTTTGAACGCATCCTGCCGCAGGTGGGCGGCATCCTGCAGGCGATCAGGGCCGGCAAGGCATCGACCATGGCGCTGGCTGACGAAGCGTTCTGAGGGGAGAACCGGCCCCCGTTCAGGGAGGCTATTGGGCAACGATCCAGTCCTTCGTTGGCGCATTGCGGGCCGATATTCCGGCGGCGGTCAGTTTTCGCCAAAGCGCCGCCGGAGCAGGCCTGGGACGGAGGCCAGGGACGGAAGGTTGAACAATTATGGTGCGGGCGGTCGGAATCGAACCGACACTCCTTGCGGAACTGGATTTTGAATCCAGCGCGTCTACCAGTTTCACCACGCCCGCATCGGGGGCAGGCGATAAGGGCCAAGATGCCCGCCTGCCAAACCCCCGCAAAACTATTCAGTCCAAAGCGATTATCTCAGCGCCCCCGCCAGCACCTTGTGCAGCTTGGAATGCAGCGCGTCGTTACCGGCCAGAACCTGAACATCGCACACGGGCTGAGAGATGCCGCGCCAGTCGGTGACAAAGCCGCCCGCCTCGCGCACCAGCAGGCAACCGGCAGCCGTGTCCCAGATC
>CAIWFP010000017.1 GCA_903911985.1 uncultured Sphingomonadales bacterium | reverse complement strand
GATTTCCATGGTTTCGCGGGCGATGCGGTGGCGTTTTTCGGCGCTTTTGATGTAGTGCAGCGTGCGCATGTTGTGCAGCCGGTCGGCCAGCTTGACCAGCAGCACGCGCAGATCCTCGCTCATGGCCAGCAGGAATTTGCGCAGGTTTTCGGCGGCGCGCTCCTTCTCGCTCATCGCCTCGATCTTGGAGAGCTTGGTCACCCCATCTACCAGCCGCGCCACGTCTGGCCCGAACAGGCGCTCCACCTCCTCGATGGTGGCGAGCGTATCCTCCACCGTATCATGCAGCAGGGCGGTGATGATCGTGTCCTGATCGAGCTTGAGCTCGGTCATCAGGCCCGCCACCTCTACCGGATGGCTGAAATAGGGGTCGCCACTGGCGCGCTTCTGGCTGCCATGTTTCTGCACGGTGTAGACATAGGCGCGGTTGAGCAGCCCCTCATCCGCATCCGGATCATAGGCAAGCACACGTTCGACGAGTTCATACTGGCGCAGCATCGTCGGGGGATTGTGGGGGGTGGGGGAGGATAGGGCAAGTAGGGATTGAGGGGATTTGGGTTTTTGATGGCGACGGCAGGATGGATCGCTTCGCGATTTATGCCTCCGGCGGAAGGTTCACTTGCCTCCGGCGGGCAAAGGGCCATCGCCCTTTGCAATCCCATTATCGGCTGCGTTTGCGTTTGGCCTGCGGCGCTGAGGACGTTTGCACGGGCGATACTTTTTAGCGCCGCTGCGCGGCGGAGCTGTCAGAGCCCCAAAATAGCCCGTAATTCAGCATCGCTCAACACGACTATTGGAAGCCCAAGCCCGACCATAATATGCAGCGCGACAGCAAGCCAAAACCCAATTGGATTGACCGCTCTTACAGCGATCAACCTACGCCCGAAAAAATAACCTGTAGTTACAGTGCCTCGAGACAACGCACACCAAGCCTGAAATGCATTTCCAGAGAATGCAAAGGCAAAAATGATACGCACAAACCACAATATTGCGTCTCCTCAACCCCAAGTCGCCTCGGGCGGCAGGCTCATCAAGATCGCATCAATGTTACCGCCCGTCTTCAGGCCGAACAGCGTCCCCCGGTCATACACCAGATTGAACTCGGCATAACGCCCGCGCCATTCGAGTTGCTGGGCCTTGTCGGCGGGGGTGAAGGGCAGGCCCATGCGGCGGCGCACCAGTTTGGGGAACACCGCGAGGAAGGCCTCGCCCACGCGCCGTGTGAAGGCGAAGTTGGCCTCCCATGCGGCTTCATCAGCGCATTCCAGATGATCGTAGAAGATGCCGCCAACGCCCCGGTGCACCTTGCGGTGGGGGATGTAGAAATACTCGTCGGCCCAGGCCTTGAAGCGGTCGTAATAATCGGGGCCCCCAATCCCGCCAGAATGCGCGTCGCAGGCGGCCTTGAACTCGGCGTGGAAATCGGCGGTGTCTTGCGCGTAGGGGATGGGCGGGTTGAGATCGGCCCCGCCGCCGAACCACGCCTTGGTGGTGGTGAGGAAGCGCGTGTTCATATGCACCGCCGGCACATGCGGGTTGGCCATATGCGCCACGAGGCTGATGCCGGTCGCGGAAAAGGCGTTGTTCTCCGCACTGGCGCCGTTGATGGTTTCGGCGAAGTCCTTCGCCAGACCGCCGCGCACGGTGGAGATGTTGACCCCCACCTTCTCGAACACGCGGCCCTTCATCAGCCCCTGCGTGCCGCCTCCAGTATTGGCGCCGGTGTCGGCGCCGGTGTCGGCGGCGGCATCGCCCTCCACCGCATCACGCTTCCACGGCGTATAGGCAAAGCGCGCGTCGCTGCCCGCCTCGCGCTCAATCGCCTCGAACTCGGCGCAGATGGCGTCGCGCAATTGGGTGAACCACTGGCTGGCGCGCGCGGTGAAAGGGGTCCAGTCGGTCATACAATCTCCGTAAAGGCCGCGAGAACCCGCCGCCCGGGGCCGTCATAGGCTGCGGGCCTTGCCATTTACCGCCCCGGGCGGCAAGGCCCGCAGACCATGACGGCCCCCAGCCCAGTCCCTTTCAGCCCAGTCCCGTTCAGCATGGCCCCCTTTTCGCTCGCCGGGCGCGAGTTCGCGCTGGTGAACGGGCGGGCGCTGTTCTGGCCCGCGCAAGCCGCGCTGGTGGTGGCCGATCTGCATCTGGAGAAAGCCAGCCACTTTGCCATGCGCGGCCAGATGCTGCCCCCGTGGGACAGCGTGGACACGCTGGCGCGGCTGAGCCACCTGCTGAAGGCCACTGGCGCGACCCGGGTTTATTGCCTGGGCGATTCGTTTCACGACGCGCAAGGGCCCGCAAGGCTGGAAACTGGCGCCGCGCAGGAACTCGGCGGCCTCACGGCGGCGGCGGATTTCGTGTGGATCACCGGTAATCACGATAGCGGCATGGGCGATGATCCGATTGCACTGGGGCGGGCGCTGGGCGGCACCCTGGTCGATGAGGCCAGGCTCGATGGGGTGATCCTGCGCCATCAGGCTCTGCCCGGCGAGGTGGCGGCGGAGTTCTCCGGCCATTTCCACCCCCGCCACACGGTCTCCGCACGCGGGCGGCGCATCGCCCGCCCCTGCGCCGTTGCCAGTCACAACAGGCTGATATTACCCGCTTTTGGCACCTTTACCGGCGGCATGGCAGCCGGCGATCCGGCGATTGTGGCGGCGCTGCAACCGGCCGAACACATCGACGCGCTGGTGGCCGCCGGGGAGAAGCTGGCCCGCTTCCCGCTGTGGCGCGCGGGGCATTAGGCGGGTACACCCAAGCCGCGAGCGCAAAAATTCCACGCCAATGCGGGAAAACCGGAGCTGGACGGGAATTTTCCCCTTTCCACCAGACGCGCTTTGGCTCTAAGAGCGCGGCGATAAACAGGTAGCAGGAGACGGTCTTATAGCCCCCCCACCACGGCGCATGAATGCCCCCCCAGTTAAAAGCGGGCCGCGCTACAACGAATTTATCCAGAGCCCCACGGTTCGCGTCATCGACGAAAATGGCGAAAACCTTGGCGTGCTGCACACGCGCGAGGCGATTGAGCAGGCAGCAGCCGTCGGGCTGGACCTGGTGGAGGTGTCTCCCAACGCCGATCCGCCGGTGTGCAAGTTCCTCGATGTCGGCAAATTCCGCTATGAGGCCCAGAAAAAGGCCAACATGGCGCGCAAGTCGCAAAAGACGCAGGAGATCAAGGAGATCAAGATGCGTCCCAACATCGACGACCATGACTATGACACCAAGATGAAGGCGATGAACCGCTTCATCACCGATGGCGACAAGGTCAAGGTCACGCTGCGCTTCCGTGGTCGCGAACTTTCGCACCAGCAGCACGGCATGGATCTGCTGCGCCGCGTGCAGGAAGATATCGCCGAAGTCGGCAAGGTGGAGGCCTATCCCCGCATGGAAGGCCGCCAGATGCTGATGGTGATC
>CAIWFP010000016.1 GCA_903911985.1 uncultured Sphingomonadales bacterium | reverse complement strand
GCCCTGTCCGTCGCCCTGCGCGCGGAGCTTTCGCGGGTCATGATCGCGGTCAACGCCGACCCGGCCATTCGCGCCGTCATCCTCACCGGCGCTGGCGAGCGGGCCTTCACCGCCGGGCTTGATCTCAAGGAGCTGGGCAGCGAACCCAACGCCCTGGGCGGCGCCAACGCCACCACGCCCGACGAGAACCCGGTGCTCGCCATCGAATTGTGCCACCAGCCGGTCATCGGCGCGATCAATGGCGTGGCGATCACCGGCGGCTTCGAGCTGGCGCTGGCCTGCGACATCCTCATCGCCTCCACCAAGGCCCGCTTTGCCGATACCCATTCGCGCGTGGGGCTGATGCCGGGCTGGGGCCTCAGCCAGAAACTGTCGCGGATCATCGGCCTGTCGCGCGCCAAGGAACTGTCCTTCTCGGGCAATTTCATCGACGCCGCCACGGCGGAACGCTGGGGTCTGGTCAACCGGGTGGTTGAACCCGGGGAACTGCTGCCCGCCGCCATTCGTCTGGCCGAGGATATCGCCAGCGGCGACGGCGACTTCATCACCAGCTACAAGTCGCTGCTGAACGATGGCTACGGCATGAATCTGGCGGATGCTCTCGCGCTGGAACACACCCGCTCGCTGCCCTACAACAGCACCAAGACCCCCGAGGACCTCGAAGCCACGCGGGCGGCGGTCATCGCGCGCGGGCGCAAGCAATAGGGCGCGGTGAAAGGCGGGAGTCGGTAAGGGGTGCAGGGGGGGGCTAGCCCCTGCAAGCCAACCCTTCCCCAGATCGCCCTGGATCTACAGGACTCCCAGCCTTGCCCGTACCGTCTCGGCCTGCGCCATGATCGATTTGACCACATCGGCGCAGCTGGCCACCTCATGGATCAGCGCCTGGCTTTGCCCGCTGGTCCAGATGCCGCCATCCAGATCGCCATCGCGCAGCACATTGTCACGGCCGCGCGCGCCGGCCATCAGCTCGCGCACATCCTCGAAGGTCTTGGCTCGGTCCTGCTGGATGCGGACCACCTCCTCCGAGACGGCATTGCGCGCCACGCGCGCGGTGTTGCCCAGAGTGCGCCCCACCAGCAGCGTGTCCCGCTCGGTGTTCTCAACGATGCGCGCCTTGACGTTGGGGTGGATCATGGCCTCATGCGTCGCGCAAAAGCGCGTGCCCATGTTCACCCCCGCCGCGCCCAGCGCCAGCGCCGCCACCAGCCCGCGCCCATCGGCCATGCCGCCCGAGGCGATAACCGGCACGTTCACCGCATCCACCGTGGCGGGCAACAGCACCACCAGACCCACATCCTCCTCGCCCGGATGGCCGGCACATTCAAAGCCGTCGATGCTGATGATATCCACACCCTTGGCCACCGCCGAAACGGCATGGCGCACCGAGGTGCATTTGTGGATCACCCTGACGCCCGCTTCCTTCAGCCGGGGCAGATGGTCGGTAGGCGCGCGCCCGGCGGTTTCCACCACCGTCACCCCGCCGGCGATGATCGCCTCGCGATAGTCGTCATAGGGGATGGGGGTGATCGAGGGCATCAGCGTCAGGTTCACGCCAAAGGGCTTGTCGGTCAGGGTCCGCACCCGGCGGATCTCCTCCAGCAGCGCGTCCCCAGTGGGATACATATGCGCGGTGATAAAGCCCAGCGCCCCGGCATTGGCCACCGCCGCCACCAGATCGCCATAGCCCACGCCGGTCATCCCGCCCATGACGATAGGGGTTTCCACGCCAAACATCCGGGTGATTTCGGTCTTGAACATAGCTCGATCCATTCCATTGGTTACCTTGTCCTGCGGATATTGCCATTTCCCGCCCTATCGCAAGCAATCATTTGCCCCGCATCCGCCGGTCAAGCCCGGCCGGGGCTGGCGCACCGCCATTCTGTCGCAAAGGCCTTCCCCTTAGGCATTCGTTAACGCTCTTTGTGCAGAATTTGGTTGTGGCAAGATCGCCGCATCCGCGAAGGGGCCACAGGTGCACGCCGGACTATCCATGGCTGATCCAAAGCGCGGCCACGCCTTGCGCGGCGTGGTCGGCACCACCGCTTTGGCGGGTGCGTGGCCGGGTGCGCGCAGCGCCGATGGCTGGGTCGAGGTCTGGCGCGACATGCCGCCTTCCTCGGGCGAGCCGCAGCGGATGCGCCGCGCCATGCGCGCCAGCGGCACCACCGCGCTGATCGCCGAACATTTGCGGCTGGCGGCAAACCAGCTCTCGCATATCGATTATTCCACGGATCTGGGCGCCGATATCGGCAGCGCCCGCTGGTGGCGCGGCTTTGGGCTGATGCTGACGCTGTCGGCCTCGGCTCTGGCCCTCTGGCCCAGCTTCGCGCCCCTGCCCCATCATCGCACACCCGAAGTGCGATCCGATTCGCCCTCGCGCGACATTTTCGCCACCAGCGCGGCGATGGACGACGATGCCCCGTCCGCCGCCCAGCACCCGCCCGCCACGCCGCACCCGCAGATCGCTCTGGTCACCACCCTCGCCGATGGCGACAGCTATAGCCAGATGCTCCAGCGCGTCGGCGTCAGCGGAGCCGATGCCGAGCAGGTTTCCGCCCTGATGGCCGCCGCCATCCCCATGGGCGAGATCGCCCCGGGCACCAGCTTCAATCTTTCGATGGATGCCGATGGCGCCCATCCCCTGCAACAGGTCGAGTTCCGCACCCGCACCGATCTGGTGGTGGCGATAGAGCGCCGGGGCGAGAGCTTCGAGCTGGGCACGCGCGGCTCCATCGCCGCTTCCGCGCCGCCCATGCCGGCCATTCCGCCCGTCGCCATGGCGGCGCCCGCCCCATCGCTTCTGACCAGCCCTCAGCCCGCCTCGCCATCACCCATGGCCGACGCCGCACCCTTGCGCATTCGCGGGCAGGTGGGCTCCAGCCTCTATCGCTCGGCCCGGGCGGCGGGTGCCCCGGCCCCGGTGGTTCAGCAATATCTGCAAACGCTGGGCGCCCATATGAACATCGCCGAACTGCGTCCCGATGATACCTATGACATGATCATTGGCGACATAAGCACTGGTGATGCGAAGACGGGCACAACCCACCCGGCAACGGGTCGCACCCGCGCCAGCGACCTGCTCTATGCCGGGCTGGAGCACAACGGCCACAAGCGCGCGGCACTGGTGCGCTGGGGCCGGGATGGCACCTTCTTCGACGCCTCGGGCGAGGCCGCCCCACTGGCACCCGCCCATTTCGCCATGCCGGTAATGGGCAAGATCACCTCGGGCTTTGGCATGCGGTTTCATCCCATCCTCGGCTTTACCCGCATGCACGAGGGCGTCGATCTCTCCGCCCCCTTCGGCACGCCCATCTACGCGGTGGCGCCCGGCACGGTAAGCTATGCCGGCATCCACGGCGGCCACGGCAAATATGTCCGGCTGGAGCATTCCGGCGGCCTCGGCACGGGCTATGCCCACATGAGCCGCATCGCCGTCGCCTCGGGCGCCCATGTGCGGGTTGGGCAAGTTATCGGCTATGTCGGCTCCTCCGGCCTCTCCACCGGCGCGCATCTGCATTACGAGGTTTATCGCAACGGACAGACGGTCAACCCGATGAGCGTGCGCTTTGGCGCGGCCGTGCGGGCACTACCCCGCAATCTGGGCGCGGTGCGGGCTCGGCTGGCCAAACTGCTGCTGGTAAGGCCGGGCATGGCCGGGCATTCGGGAAAGAGTTGAGCATTGGCGGATTGCTGAGAGCTAGACCCACAAACCCCGATTAGCGCCTGCTCCGCCTTCAGTGCGGCAACCTCTCCCAAGGCCGAAACCGACGCGAGGCGCCAACAGGCGAGGTGTTGCCGCGCCATGCCCATGCAAAAAACCCTTTCCCCTCTTTCCCCCTGATGCTCTAGAACGCTTCGCCATGACCCAACGCCTCCCCACCGCCGCCGCATTCCCCGCCACCCGCCTGCGCCGCACCCGCGCCAGCGCGTGGAGCCGGGCGATGCACCGCGAGACGCAGCTCACCCCCGCCAACCTCATCTGGCCCCTGTTCGTCACCGAAGGCAGCGGCGTCGAGGAGCCGATCACCTCGCTGCCCGGTGTTTCACGCTGGAGCGTGGATGGCATTGTCGCCCGCGCCAAAGAGGCGGTGGATCTGGGCATTCCCTGCCTTGCCCTGTTCCCCAATACGCAAAGCGATCGCCGTAGCGAGGATGGCCGCGAGGCGCTCAACCCCGGTAATCTCATGTGCCGCGCCATCCGCGCCATCAAGGATGCCTGCGGGGACGATATCGGCGTGCTGACCGATGTCGCCCTCGACCCCTATACCTCCCACGGGCAGGACGGGCTGATCGACGCTTCGGGCTATGTGCTGAACGACGCCACGGTGGAGGCGCTGGTCGGGCAGAGCCTTAATCAGGCGGCGGCGGGGGCGGATATCATCGCCCCGTCGGACATGATGGACGGCCGCATCGCCGCCATCCGCGCCGCACTCGAAGGTTCCGGCCACATCAACATCCAGATCATGAGCTATGCCGCCAAATATGCCAGCGCCTTCTATGGACCCTTCCGCGATGCCGTGGGCAGCCGTGGCCTGCTGAAGGGCGACAAGAAGACCTATCAGATGGACCCGGCCAACGCCGAGGAAGCCCTGCGCGAAGTGGCCATGGATCTGGCCGAGGGCGCCGACAGCGTGATGGTCAAGCCCGGCCTGCCCTATCTCGATATCGTCCGCGCGGTGAAGGATCGCTTCGAGGTGCCGGTTTTCGCCTATCAGGTCTCCGGCGAATACGCGATGATCGAGGCCGCCGTGGCCGCTGGCGCCGGCGATCGCGACGCGCTGGTGCTGGAAACGCTACTGGCTTTTCGCCGGGCTGGCTGCTCGGGCGTGCTGACCTATCACGCGGCACACGCCGCACGCCTCTTGGGCGGACGGCCATATTGAGCGCCGCCCGCCTGCTGGGCGCCTGAGCCTTTACGGAGAGAAACATGGCCGACATCACTATCGCCCCGTTCAACGGCAAGCGCCCGCGCATCCATTCCAGCGCCTTCATCGCGCCCGGTTG
>CAIWFP010000015.1 GCA_903911985.1 uncultured Sphingomonadales bacterium | reverse complement strand
TGTGACCCATGGCTCAGGCCTCCTCAACTTCGCGGACAACAATCCGCAGGCGGCTGAACGGCTTCAGGATCCGGGTGGACTTGCCGCGGCCACGGGTGTGGAAACGCTTCATGGTGATCGACTTGCCAACCGACGCCTCGGCAACGACCAGCGCGTCGACGTCGAGGTTATGGTTGTTCTCGGCATTGGCGATGGCCGATGCGAGGCACTTGCGGGCGTCCACGGCCATGGCCTTGGTCGAGAAGGTCAGGATGTTCAACGCATCCTCGACCTTCCGGCCCCGGATCAGGGCGGCAACGAGGTTAAGCTTCTGGGCCGAACCACGAATGTTGGTGTTCACCGCCAGGGCTTCCTTGTCGCCAACGCGACGGGGGGCTGCAGACTTGCTCATCAGCGCTTACCCTTCTTGTCAGCGGCGTGGCCGGGGAAAGTGCGCGTCGGCGCAAACTCGCCCAGCTTGTGGCCGACCATGTCCTCATTAACAGACACGGGGATGAACTTGTGGCCATTGTAGACGTTAAACGTCAGGCCGACGAACTGAGGCAGAATCGTCGAACGGCGCGACCAGGTCTTGATCGGGCCGGCGCGGCTGCCAGCATCGTTTGCAACTTCTGCCTTTTTCAGCAGGTGCAGGTCAACGAAGGGACCTTTCCAAACGGAACGAGCCATTGCCCCTTACCTCTTCTTCTTGGCGTGGCGCGACCGAATGATCATGCCATCAGTGCGCTTGTTGTGGCGAGTACGGGCACCCTTGGTCGGCTTGCCCCACGGGGTAACCGGATGACGGCCACCTGAGGTACGCCCTTCACCACCACCGTGCGGGTGATCGACCGGGTTCTTGGCGACGCCACGTGTCAGCGGGCGACGGCCCAGCCAACGGTTGCGACCAGCCTTGGCGAGATGGGTGTTCTGGTTGTCGGGGTTCGACACCGCACCAATCGTGCCCATGCAATCACCGCGAAGGTAGCGCTGTTCGCCCGAGTTCAGGCGAACGATGACCATCCCACGGTCACGACCGACAACCTGCACATAGGTGCCGGCGGACCGGGCGATCTGACCACCCTTCTCAGGCTTCATCTCCACATTGTGGATGATGGTACCCACCGGCATCTGCCCCAGAAGCATGGCGTTGCCCGGCTTCACGTCAGTCTTTTCCCCAGCGACAACCTTGTCGCCGACGGCCAGACGCTGCGGCGCCAGAATATAGGTTTGCTCACCGTCCTCGTATTTCACGAGAGCGATAAACGCCGTGCGGTTGGGGTCATACTCAAGACGCTCGACAGTAGCCGGCATATCCCACTTACGACGCTTGAAGTCGATAAAGCGGTACTTCTGCTTGTGGCCGCCGGCGATGCCGCGCGAGGTGACGTGGCCCTTGTTGTTGCGCCCGCCAGTCTTGCTCTTACCTTCGGTAAGCGCCTTGACCGGCTTGCCCTTCCACAGGGATGACTTATCAACCAGTACGAGGCCGCGACGGCCAGGGCTGGTCGGGTTATAGCTTTTGAGTGCCATGGTCCTGCCCTCAGATCCCGCTGGTGATGTCGATGGACTGGCCCGCGGCCAGGGTCACGACAGCCTTTTTCACATCCGTGCGCTTGTAGGGCTTGCCCTTCCAGCGCTTGGTCTTGCCCTTCTGGGTCAACGTGTTCACGCCAACCACCTTCACGCCGAACAGAGCCTCAACCGCAGCCTTGATTTCGGGCTTGGTTGCCTTGTTCGTCACCTTGAACACCACCGCATTATGCTCCGAGAGCAGGGTAGCCTTCTCGGTGATGTGGGGAGCCACGATCACGTCGTAATGGCGCGTGTCTATTGCGTCCTTAGCCATGGAAACGCGCCTCCAGCTGTTCGACAGCGGCGCGGGTCAGCACCAGCGTGTCATGCTTCAGGATGTCGTAAACATTGGCGCCAATTGCTGGCATCACGTTCACGCCGATGAGGTTGCCGGCGGCACGGGCGAAGTTCTCGTTCACCGCATCACCATCAACGACCAACACCTTGCGGCCGAAGCCGGCGGCTGCCAGCGTGACGGCCAGCGCCTTGGTCTTCGCTTCGCTGAGCTCGAGCGTATCGACCACGACA
>CAIWFP010000014.1 GCA_903911985.1 uncultured Sphingomonadales bacterium | reverse complement strand
GTGCCCTTTTTCTGGGCGTTGAAGGCGGTCGCGTCATCCTTGAAATACTGGATGATGGTGCCAGGCTCGGGGCCCTCATAGAGGATCTTGGCCTTGCCTTCGTAGATCTGGCGGCGACGGGACATGGGCAAATCCTCAGATTCTGGCCGAAGGGGCCGGGGTGGTGCAGGCGGTCCTTCCCGCCCGCGCCCGGCAAAGCCAAAGGCGCCCATAAGGCGGAAACGACAAGCCCCGGCAGACGGGTGCAGCCTGTGAGAGACTGCTCCGCCGGGCCGGGGCCTGTTTGTGCCTATAGGCGCAACCGCGCGCGCCTTCAACCTGTGCCCCGCATGCCCCGGCGGATTAGCCACAGGGCCGTGCGGGGCGAAGGGTTGCTCTATCGTTTCACCCCGCAGGTGCGGATGCCGAGAAGGGAATAGAGCGGGCACATGCCCACCAGCCCGGTGACCAGCGGCACCAGACCCACCCAGCCCCAGGGCGTGTGCGGGCCAACAAACACCAGCGCGAGCAGAACCACGCCCAGAATTACGCGCGCCACGCGGTCGAAAGTGCCTTCATTGCGAGTCATTGTTGTTCTCCTCCTGATGGGGTGCAACCGCTTTGCGCCCGCATGGGGCCTATGTCTGTGACATAGTCACGCGGCGGCAAAAATGCCCGGGCGGCGAGAAAGACAGGCGGGGAGAGGGTCAGGCCGGAGCCGCCTCCTGGGCCAGCGCGCGCAGGGCCTGAACGTCCAGCAGGGCGATGTGGCCACGTGTCGTCTCGATCAGCCCGTCGCGCGCCATCAGGGCCAGATGCCGGCTGACCACCTCGCGTGCGGAGCCGATCTCGCTCGCCAGTGCCTCGTGGGTGGTGTTGACCCCCCACTGTCCGTCGGCCCCCAGTCCGTCGACCAGCCGTCCGTCCGCCAGCCGTCCGTCCGCGCCCTGCCCGTCCGCCCTCTGCCCGTCGGCCAGCCGGAGCAGGGCGCGGGCGAGGCGCAGCGCGATGCTGGACAGGGCGACATCAGCCACCAGCCGCTCCAGATCGCCAAAGCGCGAGGCCACCGCCACCAGCAGATCCCGGCGAAACAGGGGATCACCCGCCATGCGGGCCTCGAAATCACCGGCGGGAATCATCTCGATTGTCAGGTCCGTTTCGGCCGACCCTTGCGCGCTGTAGGTGCCGCCATTGACCAGACAGCCGAAGGTTTGCAGGCAGATGTTGCCCGGGCCGACCCGGTAGAGGACAATCTCGCGACCGTTCTCGGCGGTGAGGGTGACCACGATGGTGCCGGCATGCACCACGACAAAGCCCGAGCAGCTGTCGCCCGGGAAAAACAGGCTGGACCCGCGCGGCACCGAGATGGTCCGGCTGTGGTGTTCGGCGCTGATGTGATCCGGGCTGGGTGCCATGTTTCTTCCGCCATCGCTGTTGCGGGCGGAGGGGACAACATTGCCACCGGCTTGGCAAGCCCGGCATTGGCCAGATCGGCATTGGCCAGATCGGTATTGGCAAGCCCGGCATTGTGGCGACAAGTTTCAGCGGTTGCTGGTGATCAGGGAAGTGGTGCCGGGGACGGAATCGAAATGCGTTTGTAATAAGTTGAAATATAATATTTTATTCACCGCTTGATGTTGGGATATCCATCAAAAATACCATCACAACGGAATTTAAACGCGGTTCGGTTCCATTGTGCGTCCAAATGAAGCCTTTTTGCGATGAGTGGTTCAAGCTGGACATTTTTGCTCGGTGGGTCAATTCCGCAATCGGCGACAGGCTGGAAATTCACCCCGTTCAGATATTCTATTAGTTGCGTTGTGATCATACGAGATCAGAGCGCCGACAATATCAATACCCCCAAAATACCCCCTAAGCCCGCCTGGCTGCACGTGGACACACTCAGCAATTTCTGTACGTCAGCACGCTTTTTTACTAAATAAAGAAAGACGATGTCGGATTTCAGTGGCCTTAGTTGTACATTGTTTGGATGCGGTAAAGTAGCGGAGGAGGGATTTTGAAATTCCAATAAATAACGGATTTATATAGCTAAAAATCCGATACCCCCTCTCGGTACCCCCAAAGATACCCCCAATTTAGGTCCTGCGACGAGGAGCTCCGGATATGCGGCCAACCGATTCTAGGAGCCGTTTTTGAGAGCGATTTTGGCGAAACTCGACCACTGCTCCATTCCATTTGGTGCCATTGCGTTTGGCTATCTGCGTCGCCGCTCCACCTCTGCGCGTGTTTCCATAGTCGGACATTATGGTAAATCCATGCTTGCCGAAAGGGCCGTTTTTGCCCAGAATCGCCCCATGAAATCACCCGAAAACGACATGCTCGGACCTGAGGATCAGCCGTTCCCGTCCTCGGTTGATCTGGTACTGCGTCGCTTTGGCGCGCTGCTCGACACGCGCAGTGCGAACGCGCTCGCTCTCGAAGCGGCGGTAGCGGTTATGGCGCCAGCCACCAAGACAGCGATCACCGCTGACCTCAAATGCTTTCTTGGACTTGTAAACGGTTTTGGCCCGGTCACCAGAGCGTTTTAGGCTCGCAACAGGAGACCGACGAGATGATGAAGCATTCGGAGGAGTTCAAGCAGGAGGCGGGGGCGCTCTATGGTGCCGGACGGATTCCGAAGGGCTTGATGGACAAGCTTGCCCATTGGGAGTGGATTAGGGATGCGGCGCGCATGTTGTTTGCGGCGGCGTGAAACAGTCAAAAGCAAGTTTGTTGTGTGGCGCACGCAACCTGACTGCGTCGCACGGTGCTGCGGCATAGTCTGGCATCGCGGGGTTCATGCCCGTTCAATGACCATGGCGATGCCCTGGCCGCCACCGATGCACATCGTAACCAGGCCATAGCGGGCGCCTGTTCGGCGCAATTCGTATGCGGCCTTGATCGTCAGGATCGCTCCGGTAGCGCCGATCGGGTGGCCCAGTGAAATGCCTGATCCATTGGGATTGGTTTTGACCGGATCAAAGCCGAGCTGCTGGGCAACGCCGCAGGCTTGCGCCGCAAAGGCCTCATTGGATTCGATGACATCGATCTGGTCGAGCGTCAGTCCGGCTCTGGCCAGTGCAATCGGCACCGCCTTGACCGGGCCCAGGCCCATAACCTGGGGTTCAACCCCGGCATGACCCCAACCCAGAATTCGCGCGAGCGGGCGCAACCCGTGCCGCGCAATGGCTTCGCCGCTGGCCAGGACAACCGCTGCAGCGCCGTCGTTGATGCCGCTGGCGTTGCCGGCGGTAACCGTCCCGCCCTTTTTGAACACCGGCTTCAGCGCGGCCATGGCATCGAGACTTGCGTCAGGGCGAACATGCTCATCGGTATCGAACACCGTCACGCCCTTGCGTGTCGAGATCTCGCACGCGACGATCTGCTCGCTGAAATAGCCGCTGGTGATCGCCGCATAGGCCCGGCGATGGCTTTCGACTGCCAGCGCGTCCTGCATTTCACGCGAAATGTCGCAGCGTTCGGCCACATTTTCGGCGGTTATGCCCATATGGAAATTTTCGAACGGGTCATGCAACGCCCCCAGCATGACGTCCATCATCACCTGATCGCCCATGCGCTGCCCGTTGCGCGCTGTCAGGACCATGTGTGGCGCGTTCGACATGCTTTCGGCGCCCCCGCCGATGGCGATCGCCTGTTCGCCAAGCGCTATTCCCTGTGCCGCAGAGATGATCGCCTGCAGCCCTGATCCGCACAGTCGGTTGACGTTCATCGCTGGTGTTTCGATGGGGATGCCGGCGTTAACCGCCGCCACCCGGCTGATATAGGCATCCTTGGGTTGGGTCGGGACAACCGTGCCGATCACCACATTTTCGATCATGTCCGGGGCCAGACCGGCCCGCGCCATCGCTTCGCGGATGACGATGGTGGCAAGTTCAGCCGGGCGCAATGAGGCTAGGCCGCCGCCAAACGTGCCGATCGCGGTACGAGCGCCCGAAACGATGAATATGTCTTTCATTAAACCAGCTCCGATTTCAGGCGCTCAAAGGACTTCAAATGGATCGGCGACGCCCGTGCTGCCGCCGACGTATGCCGCAAATCAGGTGTCGAGGATGGCGACCGCGCGCGTCCATCCTGCTGAGGCAGCGCGGATCTTCATGGGAAAGCACGACACCAGAAAGCCGGTGGGGGGCAGCACTTCCAGATTGTGCAGCTTTTCCAGGTGGCAATAGCCGATGTCTCGCCCGGCCTTGTGGCCTTCCCAGATCAGCCCGGCATTGCCGGTCGCTTCATAGCGTTCGCGGGTGTGGACGAATGGCGCATCCCAGCTCCATCCGTCGGTTCCGGTCAACCGCACGCCGCGTTCGAGCAGGTACATCGTGGCTTCATAGCCCATGCCGCACCCGGCCGTGACATAGTCGTCCTGCCCATAGCGTTTGCCGGCGGCGGTGTTGACCACGACGATTTCCAGCGGTGACAGCGTGTGACCAATGCGCGCAAGCTCTGCCGCGACGTCATCGGCGGTCACCACGTAGCCATCGGCAAACCGTGTGAAGTCCAGCTTCACACCGGGTTGAAAGCACCAGTCCAGCGCCACTTCATCGATGGTGATCGCGCGCTCGCCCTTGTTCATGGTCGAAGCAAAATGATACGGCGCGTCGAGATGCGTGCCGTTGTGGGTGATCAGTTCCACCTTTTCGATCGCCCAGGCTTCGCCATCGGGTAGATCGCCCTCGGTCAATCCGGGAAAAAATCCGATCAGATCGGGCACCGACGTGCGGTGATCGACGTAGGTGATTTTCGGTCGATAGGGCGGCGGATCGGAAATGACGTCATTTTCCAGATAGATCGACAGATCGATGATCGTGCGTGCCATGGCTAGAACTCCACCCGATCGTTGCCCTTCAGGTTCAGCATTGCGCGCGCCTCGGCGGGTGTGGCCGGTTCGTGGCCCATATCACGAATGATGCGCACGATCTTTTCCACCTGTTGGGCATTCGATGTGGCGAGCTCGCCGCGCGCGATGAACAGGCTGTCTTCCAGACCCACGCGCACATGGCCACCCATCAGCGCGGCCTGGGTCAGGAACGGCATCTGGTGCCGGCCGGCGGCGAGAACCGACCATTGAAATGAATCGCGGCCAAACAGCCGGTCGGCGGTCGATTTCATGAACATCAGATTTTCAAGATCAGGGCCGATACCGCCCAGAATGCCGAAGATCATCTGGATGAAGAACGGTGGCTTGACCAAGCCACGATCGACGAAATGCGCCAGATTGTACAAGTGGCTCAGGTCATAGCATTCGTGTTCGAACCGGGTGCCGGCATCGCCCAGCGTTTCCAGGATATACGCGATATCGCGAAAGGTGTTGCGGAAGATATAGTCGTCGGAATTGACCACATAGGCCTGTTCCCAGTCGTGTTTCCACGTGGTGATCCGCTGCGCTGCCGGAAAGAACGCAAAGTTCATCGACCCCATGTTGAGCGAACACATTTCCGGGCGAAAGCGTTTGGCCGCCGCCAGGCGATCGGCCATCGGCATCGTTGCCGATCCTCCGGTGGTGATGTTGACCACGGCATCGGTGCGCTGGCGGATGACCGGCAAGAACCGTGCATAGATATCAGGATCGCCGGTCGGCGCGCCAGTTTCCGGCACGCGCGCGTGCAGATGCAGGATTGCCGCGCCGGCCTCGGCGGCCGCAATGGCCTGATCGGCGATATCCTGCGGCGTTACCGGCAGGGCAGGCGACATTGTCGGTGTGTGCGCGCCGCCGGTGACCGCGCAGGTGATGATGATCTTGCTCATCGCGCACCCAGCAGGCTGCGCTGCAGGCCAAGGCGGTCGGCTACTATCTGTGCGCGGGTCACGCGATTGCCGGCGGTGTCCAGCAGGCCGGCGAACCGCAGGATAACGGGGTAGCCGACATGGTCCGTCGGGATGTCGTCAAATCCGCCAGCATAAGCACCATGCACGTCGATCTGGAAAGCCACGCGCGGTCCGGCGGACAACGCTGCGTTGATCTGCACATGCAGTGGCGCGATCAGCGCTGTGGCGAGCGGCCCATGGCAGTCGATCGTTTCCACCATTTCGCCGTCGAGGCAGGATCGCGGGTCTTCCAGCCAGGTGCGTGCAACCGCTTCGGCCTGCAGGTCGGGCGCAAGGCAGGGCGTATCCCATGGCGCAGATGCCGGTGGCCGGATCAGATCGCACACGCCGCTGGCCAATTGCCGCTTGCGCGCAAAATAGTCCTCTTCGGCCCAGCCATGGCGCAGCCGGCCATTTTCGATCTGAAACAGCGTCACCCCGCCCCATGCTGCGGCATGGGGGGCATGCTTGCGCGAAACGCCATGTTCGGTGAACCGCATCGCCACCATATCCGGCCCGACCAGCACATCGTGCACGGTCACGATCAGCCCCGGAAACTGGTCAAGCTGGGCCACGGTTGCCGGCGCATAGGCGTGGTCGCGGCCCGCCAGCACGTGCCCGCCAATGTTCAGTTGATAGGCCGGGTCCATGATCCGGGGCACCACGGCCGGGTCATGGCAAGTCAGGAAATCGGTGGCAAAGCCGCGCAGCAGCCGGGCCGAAGGGTGCAGGCCATCCGTCATGTGTGATCCTTGATCCATGCTTCGCCGCGCATTGCGCGCTTCATCACCTTGCCCGCGGCGGTGCGCGGCAGGCTGCGCACAAACACGACTTTGGTCGGGCATTTGTAATGCGCCAGGTGGTCACGTGCGAACGCCACCACAGCACTCTCGGTCAACGCGGCATCGCCGGTCGGCACGATGCAGGCGCAGGGCGTTTCGCCCCATTTGTCATGGGGCACGCCGATGACCGCGACTTCGGAAACGCCGGGCAGATTGTTGAGAACATTCTCGATTTCGGTGGGATAGATATTTTCCCCGCCGGAAATGATCATGTCCTTGTACCGGTCCTGCAGATAGACATAGCCGTCCACATCCATCAGTGCCGCATCGCCGGTTTTCAGCCAACCATCGGCATTTTTCGCGGCCAGTGTTTCAGATGGCTTTTGCCAATAGCCTGCCATGATCATCGGTGATCGCACACACACTTCACCGACTTCGCCGGTGGCCACGCTGGCCCCGGTAGTCGGATCAACCAGATCCAGCTCCACCCACGGAACCGGCCTGCCGCATGAACGCAAGCGATGCGCCAGCGGGCCGCCCGGATCATGGTCTGCAGGCTCTGACGTGATGACCGTTCCGGCCGTCTCGGTCATGCCATAGGCATGGTTGAACTGGCAGCCGAACACCCTGATTGCGCGCTTGACCAATTGTTCGGTGATCGGTGCGGCCCCGTACATAATGCGTTGCACGCTCGTCAGGTCCATGGTGTCGACGCCCGGCGCATCGAGCAGTGTCTGCAGAACGGCCGGCACAAGGAACAAGTGCGTGATGTGGTGCTGGTGGATGCTGGCGATCACGGCTTCGGGCGAGGGTTGCTGCACGATCACGCTGTGCCCGCCCTGGCTGAGCGCCATCATGCCATAGCCGATGCCGCCAATGTGAAACAACGGCAGCGCCACCAGGTTGACGCTGGCGGAGGAAAAGCCCCACTTTTCGCGCGCCATACGATCCACCAGCGCCAGGTTGCCGTGGGTCAGCACGACGCCCTTGGGCTGACCGGTGGTGCCAGAGGTGTAAAGGATCAGCGCCACATCGTCGCGGGCGATGGTGCGGCCCTGTTCGGCAGCCGATGTGGCATCGCGCATGATGACATATTCGCGATCTGACACGATGACCGGGCAGGCGGTCTGCGTTTCTTTGAGCAGGGGCAGAAATTCATCTGCGACCAGTATCAGCGCGGGCTGTGCGTCATTGATGATCTGGGCAACTTCGCCCGGCGACAGGCGCCAGTTGAGCGGTAACAAGATCGCTCCCGCCCTCGCACAACCATAGAACAGTTCATAATGTTCGGGCAGGTTGCGCGCGATGAATGCCACGCGGTCCCCCGGGTTTACGCCATGGTCGTGCAGCAATGCGGCAACCCGGTTGCTGCGCCGCTCAAGCGCCAGGAAGTCGAGCGTTTCCTGTCCGAACGACACGCACGGCGCCGCTGGTGTCGTGCGGGCGAAATGTCGCAACAGATCGGGCAGGGTCGGCACCATGGCGCTCGGTTTCCGGTTAATAGCTCTTGGGCAGGCCAAGGCTGTGCTGGGCAACATAGTTCAGGATCATTTCACGGCTGACCGGCGCGGTGCGGTGCAGGCGCGCGATGAACCACAGGTCCGACAGACCATATTCGTTCGACAGGCCATTGCCACCATGCACCTGAATCGCCTGGTCGAGCGCTTTCAGCGATGCTTCGGCGGCGGCAAATTTGGCCATGTTGGCGGTTTCGGCGGCATCTTCGCCTCCGTCACACAGTTGCGCAGCACGCGCGGTCAACAGGCGCGCGGCCTGCACGTTGATATAGGCCTCGGCCAGCGGATGCGCGACGCCCTGGTGCGCGCCGATCGGGGTTTTCCACACCGATCGGTCCTTGCAATATTGTGTGGCCTGCGCGATCGCGAACCGCGCAATGCCGTTGTTGACCGCAGCGGCGGCGACGCGTTCGGGGTTCAGCCCGGTAAACACCTGATGCAGCCCGGCGCCAGGCGTGCCGACCAGCGCGGATTCGGGAATTTCGACATTATCGAAAAACACCGAAAACTGCTTTTCCGAACTGCGCAGTGCACTGTCGATGCGGGTTTTGGAAATGCCCGGGGCATCAGCGGGAACAATAAACAGCGACAGGCCGGCCCGTTGTCCATCCGGCACCGGGTCCCCGTCGCGCGCCACCACCATCACCGCATCAGCCTCATCCAGAGCGGATGTCCAGTATTTTGCGCCGTTGATCACCCACCCGGTGCTGGTGCGCTGGGCGTTGGTGGTGACTTTGTGGGTGTTCGATCCGGCGTCGGGTTCGGTAATCGCGAACGACATCCGGCGCGTGCCATTGGCGATGCCCGGCAACCAGTCGCGCTTGTGTGCGTCGGTGCCACACCCGGCGATGATCGGCGCGGTGATCGAATTGATCACCATCTGCAACATCGGGCAGCCGTTGGCCGCAACCTCTTCGATCACCACATTGAGTTCGGACAGACCGCCGCCACCGCCGCCGTGTTGTTCGGCAATGTGCACGCCCAGAAACCCGGCTTCACCCAGGGCGTTCCACAGTTCCACCGGTTTTTCACCGGCGTTGACGACCTGCTGAAAGTATTTGCGGCCGAATTTGCTGACCAGTTTGCGCACGCTTTCGCGCAGATCGCGGTGATGGTCGGCGGTATCGACCAACGTGGACTCAAACAGCGACGGTGCTGACATCAATCGTCTCCCAAAAAACCAAAAATCATTCCGGCCAGGTGAAAAAGCCCTGTCCGGATTTCGCGCCGAGTTTGCCCCCGGCAACCATCTCGATCAAAATCTGTGGCGGGGCAAAACGCGGCCCGTGCGCCGCCTCCAGCGTGCGGGCGATATCCAGCCGGACATCCAGCCCGACAATATCGCTCAGTCGCAGCGGCCCCACCGGATGGCAATAGGCGACCACTGCGGCACGATCGATGTCCGCCGCGCTGGCCACCCCGCTTTCCAGCATGCGCATCGCTTCAAGGCTGGCAATCAGGTCGAGCCGGCTGGTGGCAAAGCCCGGCACATCGCGCACGGTCAGCGATTCCTTGCCAATGTGCGCAACAAAGCTCCGCGCCAGATCCAGCGCGACCGGCGCAGTGGCGGCGCCCTGAACCAGCTCGACCAGCTTGATCGACCATACCGGATTGAAAAAGTGCATGCCCAGAAACATCGTGGGGTCAGGCAAAGCGGCGGCCAGCCGGTCGATCGACAGCGCGCTGGTGTTGGTGCCGATCAGCGCAGGTGCGCGCGCGGCGATGCGCGCCAGCACGTCCAGCTTCAGCTCCAGCCGTTCGGGAACGGTTTCGATCACCAGATCAAGTCCGGCGGGCAGCGCCTCGATCGCGGCCAGCCCGGTGATCCGCTGCGACAGTGCCGCAGCACCATCGACGTTTATCTTGCCGCGCGTGACCGCAGCGGCGGCGGTGTCGGCCACCGTGCGCACGACCGCAGCGGCGCGCGCTGCATCGGGTTCGACAAACACCACATCGCTACCGGCCAGCGCCGACACATAGATGATGCCGACACCCATGGTGCCGCCGCCGACAACCGCGACTGATCTGGTCATGTTCCACTCCAAACAGGATCACGTTTTTCGGCAAATGCACGCGACCCTTCGATAGCATCGCGCGATGCCAGCACCGGCTCCACCAGCGCGCGTTGGGTGTCCCACAGCTGATCGGCATCCCAGCTGGCGGATTCATGCACGATGCGCTTGGTCATGGCGACGCTGAGCGGAGCGTTGGCGGCGATTTGCGCCGCCAGTGCCAGCGCCCCGGTCAGCGCCTGCCCGGGTGGGGTCAGCCGATTGACCAGGCCCCAGCCTTGGGCGGTGGTGGCGTCCATCCGCGCGCCGGTCAGCGCATATTCCAGCGCAATCGCAGGGGGGATGCGGCGGGGCAGGCGGATCAGCCCGCCGGAACCGGCAACCAGCCCGCGCATCACTTCGGGCAGGCCAAACCACGCATCCTGCGCCGCGACGATCAGGTCGCAGGCCAGCGCCAGTTCGCATCCGCCGGCCAGGGCAAAGCCTTCAACCGCTGCGATCACCGGCTTTTTCGGCGGTGCCTCGGTAATGCCGGCAAATCCCCGACCTGGCATTTCCGGGCGTTCGCCCTCGACAAAGGCGCGCAGATCCATCCCTGCACAAAACGATGTGCCACGCCCGGTAATGATGCCCACCCGCAGGGCCGGATCGGCATCGAGCGTGTCGAGTGCCGCGGCGATGGCCAGCGACACGGCCTGATTCACCGCGTTGCGTTGCGCCGGACGGTTGATGGCGATCACCAGCGTCGCGCCGTGGTATTCGATTTCGACCGGCACGGTCATGCGGCCGCCCCCGCATGATCCGTCGACGTGGCATGGGCCACTTCGTATTCGGACAAGTCTGCCGTTTCGGTCATGCGCCAGAATTCCAGCACGCGGAACGGGTTGTTGACCACCACGCGTCCCCGGGAATTCTTGTAGTAGGTTTCGACGCCGGGATAAGTCCACACCATCCGGGCATGGGTGGCATCGACTTTGGCGTTGTAGGCGTCGTGCACATCGCGACGGACATCGACGGTCTCGATACCGTGCGCCAGCATCTGGTGCAGCAGTGACATGACATAGTGCATCTGCCGTTCGAGCACCGTGATCAGGCTGCCGCCATGGCCAAATTGCGTGTTCGGGCCATAAAGACAGAAGAAGTTGGGATAGCCCGGCACCACTGTGCCAAGATAGGCTCGCGCATTGTCGCCGTCCCAATCGTCGTGCAGTTCACGCCCGCCAAGGCCGGTCACCTTCATCGGCGCCAGCAGGTTGACCACGTCGAAACCGGTGGCCCAGATGATCACGTCGGCATGATGGACGCCGCCGTCGGTCGTCACCACGGCATCGGGCAGGACTTTGCTAACGCCGGCCATGACAGGTTTGACATTGTCCCGCGCCAGCGTGCGAAACCAGCCGTTGTCCAGCAGCATCCGTTTGCCGAACGGCGGATATTGCGGCAGCACATCGGGCAGCAGATGTTGTGCATTGCCAAGCTCGGCTTTGATATATCCGGTCAGCGCCTTGCGGTGGCTGTCGTTGATGGCATTGATCGACCGGCCCTGTCCATCCCACGACGGATCCTGCTGCAGCGCCTCGTACAGCTTGTCGTTGAATGCCCAGTTCAGCCGCAAACGGTACCATTGCCGATAAAGCGGCACTTCGCGGATCAGGCGCTTGACAGGGTCGGGAATGTCCTGGCCGAATTTGGGAAAGGGTGCCGCCCACTGCGCAGAGCGCTGGATGATCGTCAGCGAACGGACCTGATCGACAATTGCGGGGGCGACCTGCATGGCGCTGGCGCCGTTGCCCACCAGCACCACATCGCGCCCGGCAAGATCGAGGCCAGCGTCAGGATATTGGCCGGTATGGACGCTTGGTCCGGTGAAGCTGTCCATTCCTTCAACGGCAGGGATGCGCGGCTTGTTGAAAGCGCCAACGCAGCTCAGAAGAATCCTGGCGGTCAGCGTTTCGCGGTTGCCGTCGCTGTCGATAGCCTCTGCCGCCCAGGTAGCGGTGTCGGCGCAATACCGTGCGGATTCAACCTCGGTTCCGAAACGGATGTGGCGGCGCACATCAAACGCATCGGCAACATGTTCGAGATAGGCATGAATTTCGCGGCTGCCGGCGAAATAGCGCGACCAGTCATAGGGTGCGAAGGAATAGGAATAGAGATGGCTTGGCACATCGCAGGCCGCGCCCGGATAGCGGTTGTCGAACCATACCCCGCCAAGCGCCGGCCGCCGTTCGACAATCACATAGGGAATGCCGGCCTTGGCAAATTCGATGGCGGCGCAAATCCCGGATATCCCTGCGCCGATGATCAGCGCCGTAAAACCTTCGGGAACGGGCGTTGCAACCGCGGCTGGGCAGGATGGCGCAAACGAAGCAAGGCCCAGATCCTGGCGGATCATCGTGATGTAATTGTCAGGCACGTCTTCGCCCAGCGAGACGCTCATCATCTCCAGCAACAGCTGGTCTGACGGTTCCGGCAGCGCAGGCGGGCGGCCATCGAACCACGCCACCAGCGCATCATGCACCGCATCCCGGATCTCGGCCTGGATTTCATCGGAAAATCCGCCGGTGTCATTGTCATCCAGCCCGCGGATGCGGCTTGGGGCATAGCGCGGACCGATCCAGCGACAATCCCCGGTCAGATGGACCAGAACACAGGCCAGCGTCGGCACATTGGCTGCTGCCAATGCTGCCAGCAACCAGCCGTGATCCGGCGCCGGTGCATGGGTCTTGGTCATATCCGGTCAGGTCCGCCTAACGTTGCCACCAGAGTTTCGTGACGCTCCGGCGTCGTGTTTCGGTATGGCGCGGCCTCGAAGAAGTCAACAAATGTGTTGATAACAATTTCCGGGCGTTTGGTACGGTGATGCCTGCGTGGGTGCCGTTGGTGTCGGGAATACCCGGAAAGGGATCAAGAGGGCTTCACCTGGGCTAGTAGAGGCTAAAATACCAGTGGGTATGATTGGGTACCTTTCAGCTATTGACAGTATGGATCGCCTTAATCTACATCTCTGTTGACTGCGACGGGAGCGGGCGTTTGCGTGCGCGAGACCACAGCGCCGGGGCAAGGGAGAGTCGGATATGAAGCGGGCTACTGTTGTAAAAATTGCGATCATGTGCGGCTGCGCCATGCCGCTGCCGGCAATGGCGCAGGCGGCTGCTCCGGCCGAGGTGGCAGCACCGGCTGCGCCCGGCGGGCTTGCCGAAATTATCGTTACCGCCACGCGCAGAAGCGAAAACCTGCAGAAGGTGCCGGTTTCGGTTACGGCGATCTCGTCGGACAAGTTGAAATCGCAGGGCGTGTTTTCGACCGCCGACATGAACAACTCGATTCCCAACCTGCAGGTCAGCTCGGCCTATGGTGAAACCCAGCCGAATTTCACGCTGCGTGGCGTGGGTGTAGGCACCGAATACAACTCCAACGCCGCGTCGCCGGTCGGGGTTTACGTCGATGAAGTCTATCAGTCGTTCCGCGCTGCCCAAGGTCAGCAGCTGTATGATCTGGCGCAAGTCGAAGTGGTGCGTGGCCCTCAGGGCACTCTCTATGGCCGCAACACCACTGGCGGCGCGATCAATTTCAACACCAACAAACCTTCGCTGCATGGCCAGAACGGCTATCTGACCGTCGGCTATGGTTCATACAACCGCCGCAGTGCCGAAGGCGCGATCGAGCTTACGCCGATCGAAGATGTGCTTGGCATTCGTATTGCCGGCAACTACGTGAAGGCAAATCCCTACATCAAGAACGTCTATCCCGGTGGCATTTCACCAGGCGGCGCCGAGAGCTTTGGCCTACGTGGCCAGATCCGATTTCGCCCGTCGCCGGGTGTCGACCTAAGCCTGAAACTGTATGCCAGCCAGTCGAGCGGTGGTCAAGATTCGCCGCAGAACCACGGCCCTTCGCTGACCGACGACACCATCAGCCTTGCCAATTCGGCACTAGCGTTTTTCTACACGCCGCTGGCATCAACGCTGTTTGGCAATGGGCACGACCTGTCCAAGCTGTTTCCGCAGGCCTACAGCGCGTCTGGAAGCGGGCTGAGCACGCTGCAGATCAAGGACGACCAGATCGGTACTGCGGTCGTCAAGACGTTTGGCGCGGTGCTTTCGGCAAAGATCGACCTGGCTGATCGGGTCAAGCTGATCTCGTCGACCGAATATGACCAGACCCACTTTGGCCTGCTACCGACCATCGATTGCGACGGTACACCTTACCCTGTCTGCGCCATCGGCTACGAATCAAAATCGAAAAGCTTCAACCAAGACTTGCGCATCGATTATACCGGCGACCAGTTGAAGCTGATCGGCGGCGTCTATTACGGTTACGACCGTATCGTGACCAACAACACGCCGCACTTCTATGACTTCCTTGCTGGCGTAAATGCTGCGGTTGGCAATCCGCTGACTCATTTCAATCCTGGTGGTCTGACCGGTGACGGCCTGATCACGCCGCTGGATGCCACGCAGAACTACACGCAGGAGCGTACCTCTGCGGCAATCTACGGTGAAGGCAGCTATGCGGTTACCAGCAAGCTGAAGCTGACCGCCGGGCTTCGTTACACGAACGACCACTTCGGCTATCTGGACGCGCTGACCACGTTCTACGACGGTACCGGCGCGGCACGGCTCTACACGGTGTCCGACTATGCGGCGGGCAACTATACCATTGGTGTTTCGCCGGGCGCCGCCAATCCGCTCAACCGGCGCGACAAGTCTTCGAGCCTGACCGGGCGTGCGATTGTAGATTACCAGTTGGCCGATCGCGTGTTGGCCTATGCCAGCTACAGCCGTGGTTATCGCGGTGGCACGTACAACGGTCTGGCTTTCCAGTCTGCCAAGCAGGTCTATTTCGTGCGGCCTGAAACCGTGGACGCGTTTGAATTCGGTGTGAAGAGCCGCTTCTTTGATAACCGACTGCAGTTCAATGCTTCGGTGTTCCACTACACCTACAAGAACCAGCAACAGCAACTGCTTGATCCCAGCTCGGTGACCTTCCTCATCAACCTCGACGGTAAGGAAACCGGTCTCGATGCGGATCTGGAATTTGCCGCAACCGACACGCTGCACCTGACGGCCAGCCTGGGCGTGCTGGACAGTAAGTTCGATCATGCTAACTGCCCGTCCGGTGCGATTGGCAGAACGCCGCCGCAGCAGGGCAACTGTATTTCGACTGCGGGCGGCAACATCGATGTCGGTGGCAATCCGTTCCCTTACGCTAGCAAGGTTTCGGCCAACATCGGTGCTGACTGGAAGGTTCTGAAAACCGCCACGGGTACCGTGACGCTGCACGCCGACACCAGCTATACCGGCCACTATTACTACGACGTTTTCGGTGGCTATAACTATGTCGGTGCCAACGGTTCCAGCGTCAACCAGGGCAAGGGTCCGATCCGCCAGGGTGGTGGCGACTACTGGCTGATCAATGGCCGGATTTCGTACAAGACCGATCATTACAGCCTGGCCGCTTACGTTAAGAACCTCACCGACAAAGTCTATTACCCCAACGCGATCAACGTCGAGGGTTCGTATGGCAGTGACTATTTCATCCGGGCTGCTCCGCGCACGTTCGGTGCGGAATTCTCGATGAAGTTCTGATAAATACCTTACGCCGAAAAAGATTTGTTGTCCCGAACGGGCAGCAGATCTTTTTCGGTTTTTGAGGGACATAAACACACAAACAAGCATGGGTGGTCCGGATGCGAAGAGTGGCAAGCGTTGCAGCAGTTATGATGTTGATGGGATGCGCGGCGCAAGGCGCCATGAACAGCGCCGCGCCCGGCGCCAAACCCATGGCTGAAGTGGTCGTTGCACCAACGCCAACACCGTCACCCGTGCCAGCACCCCCGAGCTTTGCCAACTGGACAACCTATGGTGGTAATAGCGAAGAAACCCGGTTTAGCCCGCTGACCGCGATCAACGCGCAAAACGCCGCCGGTCTGGGCCTGGCGTGGAGTCATGAATTCGACACCGCGCGGGGGATGGAAGCGACGCCGCTGGTTCAAGATGGCGTACTCTACACCACCACATCTTGGTCAAAGGTCTATGCCTTCGATGCTACCAGCGGCAATGTGCTGTGGTCCTATGACCCCAAGGTTCCCGGAGAGACCGGGTTCAAGGCTTGCTGCGATGTCGTCAACCGCGGCGGGGTCCTGTTCGAAGGCAAGTTTTACTTTGGTACACTCGACGGGCGGTTGATCGCGCTCGACGCTAAAACCGGATCACCGGTATGGTCCACCGTCACCGTCGACCAGTCGAAACCCTATACCATCACCGGCGCGCCGCGCATTGCGAAGGGCCGCGTGCTGATCGGCAATGGCGGCGGCGAATATGGCGTGCGCGGGTATATCAGTGCCTATGATGCCAATTCCGGCAAACTGGCCTGGCGCTTCTACACCGTTCCTCCGGCCAAGGGTGCGCCCGCTGATGGCGCAGCTTCGGATGCGGTGATCCCAAAGATGCAGGCAACCTGGGCCGGCGATTACGGCAAGCTGGGCGGCGGCGGTCCGGTGTGGGACACGATTGTCTATGATCAGGAATTCAACCAGGTCATTTTTGGCGTCGGTAACGGCACGCCCTGGGATCGGCGCACGCGGTCGGCGGACAAGGGCGACAACCTGTTTCTTGATTCCATCGTTGCGGTTGATGCCGACACCGGTGCCTACAAATGGCACTATGGTGGCTCACCGGGAGAGGTGTGGGATTTCGACCAGACCCAATCGGTCATCCTCAGCGATCTGAACATCGGCGGGCAGAATCGCAAAATCCTGATGCAGGCGCCGAAAAACGGTTTTTTCTACGTTATAGACCGCGCCAATGGCCGGCTGATTTCGGCCAACAATTACGCGACGCAAACCTGGACCACCGGCATCGACATGGCCACCGGCCGCCCGAACGAAACGCCGAATGCGCGTTATGCCAAGGGACCGTTTGTCTCGCTGCCATCGGGGCAGGGCGCGCACAACTGGCAGCCGATGGCGTTCAGCCCGCAGACCGGGTTGGCCTATATTCCGGCGCAGGAAGTGCCGATGCTCTACAAATCCGATCACCCGTTCATCAAACGTGACGGCGGCTGGAACCTGGGGATCGAACTGGGTGCGAACACGCTGCCAAACAAGACGGCGCAGCTCAAAGCCGTGCGCGCCATGCTCAAGGGGCATCTCGCCGCATGGAACCCGATCACGCAAAAGGAAGCGTGGCGGGTGCAATACGATGGCCCGTGGAATGGCGGCGTACTGGCGACCGCCGGGAATCTGGTGTTTCAGGGTACCTCGCGCGGCACGGTCAATGCCTATACCGCCGACAAGGGGCAGAAGCTGTGGTCGTTTGATGCCGAAATCGGCATCATGGCGCCGCCCGTCACCTATGCGGTGAATGGTCGTCAATATGTTGCGGTGATGGCCGGATATGGCGGTGGCTATGGTATTGGCGCCGCACTGGCGGACAATGCCGGACCCCGGCCCAATGGTCGTCTGCTGGTGTTCGCTCTGGGTGGCGACGCCGCCTATCATGTCGATCACGTCGCCCCCGCTCCGGCGGTGGTGGTGAAATCGACCTGGTCGGCCAAGACCCTGGCACGCGGCGGGCATATTTACGAAGAAACCTGCTCAGTTTGCCATGGCGGAACAGCGCGGTCATCCGGCGTAGTGCCGGATTTGCGGCGCGATCCATTGCTGGCCAGCAAGGCCGGGTGGAACCAGGTGGTTATCGGCGGGGCGTTGTCCGACAACGGCATGGTCAGTTTCAAAAAATGGCTGACGCCGGCCGATGCCGAGGCGGTGCGGGGCTATGTTGCGGCCCGTGCGCGCAATCTGGCCGTTAATGGCAACTGATCCCGTCACATCACCAAGGACCACGGCATGACATATGACCTGCTGATCGACGGCAAGCTGGTTTCCGGCGACCGGACTCTGGATGTGGTCGATCCGGCCACGGGTGCGTTGTTTGCAACCTGCGCCTGCGCGTCCGAGGCACAAGTCGAACAGGCAGTGGCTGCGGCCGCAGCGGCATTTCCCGCCTGGGCCGCCACGCCGGTCGAGGACCGCAGCGCGATCATGGTCCGCATTGCCGATGTGATCGAGGCCAATCTTGAGGCACTTGCGCGCCTGCTGACCAGCGAGCAGGGCAAGCCACTGGCTGATGCACGGGCCGAAGTGGGCGGCGCGGCATGGTTCATGCGCAACTACGCCAATGCGCGCCTGCCGGTCGAAGTGCGCGAAGACAGCGAAACACGGCGTGTCGAACTGCATCGCGTGCCCTTGGGCGTGGTTGCGGCGATCGTGCCCTGGAATTTTCCATTGCTGACCGGCACCAACAAGCTGGGTGCAGCGCTCATTACCGGCAACACGGTGGTGCTGAAGCCCGCACCGACCACCCCACTGACCACATTGTTGTTCGGCGCGCTGGTCAAGGACATCATTCCGGCCGGTGTGCTGAATATCGTGACCGACCACAACGATCTGGGCCACGTGCTGACCGCGCATCCCAAAGTGCGCAAAGTCACTTTTACCGGGTCGACCGCGACCGGCACAAAAGTCATGGCATCGAGCGCCGCCAGTCTGAAACGCCTGACGCTTGAGCTGGGCGGCAACGATTCCGCCATCGTTCTTGACGATTGCGATCCCGATGTGGTCGCCCCCAAACTGTTCGACGCCGCCTTTGCCAACAATGGCCAGCTGTGCATCGCGATCAAGCGCCTCTATGTCCACGACAGCCAATATGATGCGATGTGCGACCGGCTGGCCGATATTGCGAAAAACCGGATCGTCGGACCGGGGCTGGAACAGGGCACGCAGCTGGGGCCGGTGCAGAACCGCATGCAGTACGACAAGGTCAGGGCCTTGATCGATGAATCCCGGGACGAGGGCCTGATCATTGCCGGTGGCGATTGTCCCGCAGGCCCAGGCTTTTTCATCAATCCCACGATCGTGCGCGATATTGGCGATGACGCCCGGCTGGTGCGCGAGGAGCAGTTTGGCCCGGTGCTGCCGGTGCTGCGCTATGACGATGTCGCCGGCGCGATTGCGCGGGCCAATGCCAGCGAATTCGGGCTGGGCAATTCGGTGTGGTCAAACGATGCCGTCCGCGCGCAACAAGTGGCCGATCAACTCGATTCCGGATCGGTGTGGATCAACCAGCACGCCGATTTCGACCCGGACATTCCGTTTTCCGGCGCAAAAATGTCGGGCGTCGGCACCGAAATGTCGGAGCTGGGGCTGGCCGAATTCACCCAGGCCAAAATCATCAACCGCTCAAAGGCGGTGCTTGCCTGAAACCTTGCGCGATGCGGTAAACGCATCGCGCACGCCGGTTTCATGCCAGCGCGGCGCGCAGATCTTGCGCCAGGTCGGTCATGGCGTGGGCCGCGATCGGGGTTAGCCCGGGCATGCTGAAAAACCCGTGCGCCATGCCCAGATAACGGCGGGTGATCGTGGCATTGCCCGCTGCGCGCAAGGCGCGGGCAAATGCTTCACCTTCGTCGCGCAGCGGATCGTATTCAGCGGTCAGCACCGTTGACGGGGGCAGATCGCGCAAATCGGCATGCAGCACTGCCACGCGGGGGTCGCGGCGATCGCCGCTGCTGCCCAGATAGCAATCCCAGAACCAGGCGATGATATCCTGGCTGAGCACCGGCCCTGCGGCTTGCGCGGTGATCGAGGGAAACCCGCAATCCGGGTCGATCATCGGGTAGATCACGCCCAGATGGCGAAGCTGCGGCCCGCGATCGCGCGCCAGCAGCGCGGTGGCAATGGTCAGGTTGCCACCGGCGCTGTCGCCGCACAGGGCGATGCGCGCGGAATCGATACCAAGTTCGCCGGCATGCTCGCTCACCCAGACGAGAGCGTCGTGGCAATCGTTCAGCGGCCCGGGAAACGGAGTTTCGGGCGCCCGCCGGTAATCCACCGATACGACCACCGCGCCGGTCATGACCGCCAGATCGCGGCACATCGCGTCGTGGCTGTTGATCGAGCACAGCACAAATCCACCGCCATGAAAGAACACGATCACGGGCAGGGCGGTATCGCCGGTCGGGTAATGGAGACGCGCCGCTATCGTGCGGTCGGCCAGCACGATCTGGCGGTCGACGGTCCGGTGCACTGCTGCGCCGGGCGTGTCGAGCAACGGCGTTTCGATCAGCGCGCGATAGGCGTCGAGCGTCAGGCCAGCCGGCGGCGGCACCATGGCGCTGTTCGGACCAGCCAGCATGTCGTGGTAACAGGGATCGATGGCCATTGTGGTATCCTTCGTAGCACCGGGGCAGTCACGCGCCAGCGGTGGGCTGGCACAGGTCAGTTCATCCACAATCCGCCGGTCACATTGATGGCCTGTCCGGTCATATAGCCGGCCGCATCCGAAGCAAGAAACGCGACCAGCTCGGCCACTTCGGACGGCATGCCGCCGCGCCGCAACGGCACTGCCTGCACCCGGGTTTCCATCGCGGGCAGGCCTTGTGCGCGATTGCGTTCCTCGGCGGCGGCGCGCATCTCGGTATCGACAATGATGCCTGGGCAGACGGCGTGCACGCGGATTCCCTGTGGCCCGAATTCCGCCGCCAGGCTTTGGGTGAGGTTGATCAGCGCGGCTTTGGTCGCGCCATAGGCCGCATGCTGTGCGACCCCTTGCTTGCCCGTCCACGACGCCATGTTGATCACGCATCCCGATCCGCGCGCGACCATGCTGCCCAGCACGGCCTGACAACAGAAGAACGCACCATCGAGATTGATGGCAAACGTCCGGCGCCATTGAGCATCGGTGATTTCGAGAAACCCGCAAGTGTTCAGGATTCCGGCGTTGTTGACCAGAATATCTACCGGCCCCAGGCTTGTGGCGAGTGCCTGCAGACCAGCGTCGACGTCTTCACGCAACGAAACATCGGCAATCGCACATGCCGCATGCCCATCGATGGCTTCGACCAGATCCCGGGTTTGGGCCAGCCCGGCCGGGTCCAGATCGATCAGGCCGACCGCGCAGCCTGCCCTGGCCAGGCGGATCGCCACTGCCCGGCCGATGCCGGCTCCGGCGCCTGTTACAACCGCCACTTTGCCTGTCACTGTATCCATGTTCGTCCCATGCCAGCGAGGAGTACCGAAAAAACTTACCAGCCAGTATTGAAATGATCCAATGAGTTTTGTATACCTGACAAATGTCGAATGTCACGTCAATTCCGAACCGTCCGCACCATGATGCGATCGTCGTTGGTGCAGGCTTTGCCGGCCTCTACATGCTGCACAAATTGCGCGAGCTGGGCCTGAGCGCGCAGTGCTTCGAAGGCGGCGATAGCGTGGGCGGTACGTGGTACTGGAACCGCTATCCCGGCGCGCGGTGTGATGTTCCAAGCCTGGAATATTCGTTCTCGTTCTCCGATGAATTGCAGCAGGAATGGGAATGGAGCGAGCGTTATCCGGCGCAGCCCGAAATCCTGCGCTATCTGGATCATGTCGCCGATCGCTTTGACCTGCGCCGCGAGATCCATTTCAACACCTGGATACAATCGGCCCGCTTTGACCCTGATCAGGGCATGTGGATCGTCACCACCGACACGGGCGAAACGGCCACCGCGCGCTATTGCATCCTGGCCACTGGCGCGCTTTCCGCGCCGCGCAAGCCGGATTTTGCCGGGTTGGATGATTTCGCGGGCCAATGGTATCACACCGGCCAATGGCCGCATCAACCGGTCGATTTTACCGGGCAGCGGGTGGCGGTGATCGGCACCGGATCGTCAGGCATACAGGTGGCGCCGATGATTGCGGCCGAGGCTGCGGAACTGACCGTGTTTCAACGCACCCCCAATTTCAGCATCCCGGCATGGAACCAGCCTTTGCCGCGATCGGTGCAGGATGAATGGAAAAAGCACTATCCGCGCCATCGTGCAGCGGCCAAGGCGTCGCGATCAGGTGCGTTGTATGATTACAGCCAGCGCAGCGCGTTCGACATGACCGCAGCGGAACGCCAGGCCGAACTGGATGCGCGCTGGGCCCGGGGTGGTGCCAATTTTACACATTGTTTCAACGATATGTTCCGCGACAAGGCGGCCAACGATATCGCCGCCGACTATGTGCGCAACAAGATCGGGTCGATTGTGCAGGACTGGGACAAGGCCGCGCTGCTGATGCCGACTGACCACGCGATCGGCACAAAGCGCATCTGTGTCGATACCGACTACTATGCCATGTTCAATCGGCCGAATGTCACGCTGGTTGATGTGCGCGCCACCCCGATCACCCGGATCACCACCACCGGCATTGCCACCAGTGCCGCAGACCATGCGTTCGACAGTATCGTGTTTGCCACGGGCTATGATGCGGTGACCGGATCGTTGACCCGCATCGATATCATCGGCCGCAGCGGCGTGGGGTTGAAGGACAAGTGGCGCGACGGGCCCAAAAGCTATCTCGGCATCATGGTGGCGGACTATCCCAACCTGTTCACGATCACCGGGCCCGGCAGTCCGTCGATCCTGACCAACGTGGTGATGTCGATCGAACAGCATGTTGAATGGGTGGCCGATTGCCTGGGCACGATGGCACGCACCGGGGCCGATCTGATCGAGCCGGAGCTAGCGGCCGAAGACGAATGGGTGGCGCATGTTGCGGACATCGCCGCCCAGACGCTGCACGTGCAGGCCAACAGCTGGTACATGGGGGCCAATGTGCCGGGCAAGCCGCGCGTGTTTCTGCCCTATATTGGCGGGCTGGGCACTTACACCCAAATATGCAACGAAATTGCCCGGGACGGCTACCGCGGGTTCGTGATCCGGTGATGTCCATGATCCTTCCGCACAGTCGCACTTTGCCCGGGGTGCTGGCCGAAATGGCAGGCGTGCATCCGCAGCATCCCGCCGTTATCGCCGATCAAGCGATCATGACGTATGCCGGGTTGGCCAGTAGGGCCGACCGTGTGGCCAAAGCCATGCTCGCGCAGGGTGTGAAGGCAGGCGACCGGGTCGGCGTGCTGATGAGCAACTGTGTCGAATGGCTTGAGATCGCTTTCGGCGCGCAGGCGGTCGGCGCGACCCTCGTACCGATCAGCACTTGGTCAAAACCACGCGAAATCGGCTTTATTCTGGCGGATGCGGGTGTTCGCACGCTGTTTGCGGTGGCCGGCTTTGCCCGGGAAGACTTCATTGCCAGCGTGGCGACCGTGATCGCGGAGACGGGCCTCGTGCTCGATCACCGGATTCTGGTCGGGGAAGGGGAGGCGCCCGCACCCTGGCGCCGCTATGAAGACGTACTGCAACACGCCGGTGCCGGGCCGGTGGAGCATGCGGCGCAGCCCGGCGACGATGCGCTGATCCTTTACACTTCGGGTTCGACCAGCACGCCAAAGGCCGTACGGCTGGCGCATGGCGGTCTGATCGAAAACGGTTTTGCGATTGGTGAACGCATGGGGCTGACCGCACAGGATCGCGTGCACGTGTCGGTTCCGCTGTTCTGGGCCTATGGGTCGGCCAACGCGCTTCCGGCGATCCTGACGCATGGCGCGACCATGGTTCTGCAGGACCGGTTCGAGCCGGCTGCAGCGCTTGCGCTGATCGAACAGCATGGCTGCACGGCGATCTATACCCTGCCGCCGATGACCGCCGCGATGATCGCAGAACCAGCCTTTGCACCCGCGCGCACGGCCAGCCTGCGCACCGGGCTGACCACCGGCACGCCGCAGGATATCATCAGCACCGCAACCGGGCTTGGCGCCGCGCAGATCTGCAACATTTATGGCTCGAGCGAAACCTATGGCAATTGCTGCGTCACCCCGGCCGAATGGCCGCTTGACCGCCGTGCGCATTGTCAGGGCCCCCCGCTGCCCGGGGTCAGCGTGCGGATCATCGATGCGGCAAGCACCGTCCCGGTTGCAGCGGGCGAACAGGGCCTGATCGAAGTGGCCGGTTACCTGATGCCCGGCTATGGTGGCAAAAGCGCCGCGCTCAACGCCGATGTGTTCACGGCCGATGGCTGGTACCGCACCGGCGACATCGGATTTCTGACGGACGCGGGCGAATTGGTGTTCTGCGGCCGGCATTCGGAAATGATCAAGCGCGCGGGCATCAATGTGTCCCCCGCCGAGGTGGAAGACGTGTTGTTGCAACACCCGCTGGTGGCGCAGGCCGGGGTGGTTGGCGTGCCCGATGCGCGGCGCGGCGAAATCATCGTTGCCACCGTGGTGCCCATCGCGGGTGCGTCCCCGACCGCAGCGGACCTGATCGAACACTGCCGGGCGCTTGCCTCAACCTACAAGGCGCCCGATCTTATCCTGTTTCGCACCGGGCTGCCGACCACCGTAACCGGCAAACTGATGCGCAACGCCCTCAAGGACGATGCCCTGGCAGCCGTCACCAGCGCCGGAGAAGCATGATGTCGCGTGAAGCATGGGGGCAGTGGGGCGATCAGGACGAGATCGGCGCACTCAATCTGGTTACCCCGGCTGATGTCGTGCTGGCCGCTGGACTGGTGCGGCAGGGCAGGGTGCTGTCGCTGGCGCAGCCCTTGTCGAAAAACACCCCCGTTCCAGCGTTGCGGCCGGGTTTGCAGCATTTCATGACGCGTGACGGCGGTGACTATGCCGGTGGTGCGCCGGCCAGGGGCGGGTTCCAGTTCGCCGATGATACGGTGATCATGGCCCTGCATGTCGGCACGCATCTGGATGCACTGTGTCATGTCTGGTGCGATGATCAGCTTTACAACGGCCATCCCGGCACGGGCACGACCAGCACGACCGGCGCGAAGCGTTGCGGCATCGACAAAGTGCCGCCGATTGTCACCCGCGGCGTGCTGCTCGACATCGTCGCGCTGCATGGCGCGCCGCTGCTGCCTGGCCAATCGATCGGACGGGGTGAACTGGAACGCGCCGCTCAATTGGCGGGGATCACCCTGCGCCAGGGCGATGCCGTGCTGATCCGCACCGGCTGGCAGGAAGCGCAAAAGGGCGTGCCGCAGCGCGAGGTGAATTTCAACGTCGAACCGGGCATCGATGTCGAGGCTGCACTGTGGCTGGCCCAATCGGGCGTGGCCATGGTCGGCGCCGACAACTTCGCGATAGAGGCGATGCCCTTTCCTGCCGGAACGGTGTTCCCCGTGCATCAGCGCCTGATCCGCGATTACGGGATCACCCTGCTCGAAGGTCTGGTGCTGGAACCGTTGGCGCAGACCGGCGTGGCGCAATTCCTGTTTGTGGCGGCACCCTTGCCCATCGTCGGCGGCACGGGCAGCCCGCTCACTCCGGTTGCAGTCTTTTGACCCTGCCCATGACGAACGCGGCTTTGCCCGACACCGCGCAGGACGTGGCCGGGCGGGTCAGCACCGGCCTGCATCAGTTGATGCAGCACGCAATGCCCTCTGCGCGCGACATCCGGTTTTCCGGTCTGACCCGGTCGGCGGGCGGCCTGTCGCGCGAAAACTGGTCGCTGGATGCCAGCTGGACCGACGCGGATGGCCATCACGCGCATCGGTTGATGCTGATGCGCGACGCCGCCGGAACTCTGCTCAAGACCGAGCGCACGTGCGAATTCGCCATTCTCAAGGCGCTGGAGCCAAGCGCCGTGGCCGCGCCCAAGGTGCACTGGATGGACCCGGATGGCCGGTTCCTGGGCGCGCCCGCGGTGGTGATGGAGCGCGTGGCCGGGCATTGCGATTACATGGTGCTTAACGGCGATCGGCCACTGGCAGAGCGGCTGGGCCTGGCGCGTGCGTTTCTCGACCTGCTGGTCGATATCCAGGCGGTGGACTGGCAGGCACAGGGCCTGGGCGATACGCTTGGCCTGCCAGCGGGAATGCCATCGCGCCATGAACTGACCCGGTGGGAAACCGAATATCGCCGGGTACAGCTCGAACCGCATCCCGAGCTCGATTACATCCTGGCCGGCCTGGCGCGTACCGCCCCGGCTGCCCGGGCGATTGTCCTTGTCCATGGCGATTTCAAACCCGGCAATGCGCTGGTCGAAGGAAATCGCATCACCGCCAAGCTGGATTGGGAAACCGCGCATCTGGGCGATCCGCTGGAAGACCTTGGCTGGATCACCAATCCGGTACGCAGACGCGAACACCAGATCGCCGGCCATTGGGAACGTGCACAGATTGTCGAGGCCTATGCGCGCTTGACCGGCCACGCCGTCAGCGAGGCTGAGCTAACCTGGTGGAACCTGTTTTCGTGCTGGAAACTGGCGGTGATCCAGCTGACCGCGGTCAGTGAATTCGTCGCCGGGCGCTATGACCGGGTGTTTCAGACGCCGTCATGGTTGTTTCGGCCGATGCTGACGATGATGGAGGGGTTGCGTTGAGACCGACCGTCGAAGAACAGCTGCACGGCACCTGCCGCATTCTGGGAACGGTGGTTGCGCCGTGCGTGGCGGACCCGCTGGCGCGGACCATTCTCGACAATCTGATCGCGAATTTGCGCATGTTGGCCGAAGCGCAGCCAAAGGTTGCCGGATTTCTGCGGGCTGACAACGCCGCTACGCTGCACCTGCTGGTTTCGCTGTGTCCCGCCCTGCCACCAGAGCTTGTGTCACGTATCGCTGCCGCACATGCAGCGCCGCCAACCGATATCGATGATCCGGCCGCGCTTGATGGGCACAACGGCCTGTTGCGCGGCCTGCTGGCCGAAGCGGTGGTCTGCCCCGATCTGTCCCTGGCCATGCGTGCTGCGGTTGAACGCTTCATGATCGAACGGGCTTCACGCGTGCCCATGCGGTATGTGCCGACCGTCGCGCCGTCCGCCCCATCTTCTGCCAGGACCTGACTTATGCTGACCGCTATGGACGATACCCTGTGGCACCAGTTGCCAACCACGTTTGACCATGTGTGGACCAGCGATCCCCGGTTTTTCGACCGGTACTGGTTTGCGATCTATTCGGGCGACGGGCGCGTGGCGATCCAGGTGACGATGGGTGCCTATCGCAACATGAATGTGCTCGATGCGGCGGTGGTGATGATCGTCGATGGCAAACAGCACAATCTGCGCGTTTCGCGTTCGCTTGGTGGCAGCGTCGAAACCGTTTGCGGCCCGATCCGTATCCAGCCGATCGAACCGCTGAAATCGTTCGATATCCGGATCGAACCGGGTGAGGCCACGCTGCATGGCCATATCCGCTGGGAATGCGTGGAGCCGGCGCGCGAAGAACATCCCCACTACACCCGTCTGCAATCCCGCACGGTCGAGGATTATCGCCGGTTCGACCAGATCGGCGTGGCCAGCGGATATCTGGAAATTGCCGGCAACCGGATTGAATTCGACCGGTGGTGGTCGTGCCGGGACCATTCGTGGGGGGTGCGGCGCGGGATGGGCGTGCCCGAACCGGTGACCGGGCCAAAGCTGGCGCTGGCGGACAAGGGCCATGTGATGTCCTTCCTGTTCTTTTCGACAGATACACTCAGCGGCACCATCCTGCTGCAACGGCGCGGCGATGATGCGCCGTACACCACGGGCGTGATCACCGATCGCGCAACGCATCACACCAGCGCGGTGGCCGATGTTACGCTGGAAGTGGACCTGCACGAGGGCACACGCCGATTTCGTACGGCCAGCCTGGCAGTCGCGCTGGAAAATGGCGCGACCCTGCAGATCGATGTGCTGGCGCAAGGGTCGGCGGTGGCAATGCAGGGGCTGGGCTATAGCGGCGGTTTCAACGATGGGCGCGGTCTGGGCGCCTGGCGCGGTGAACTGGTGCTGGAACATGACAGCTGGGACGTCTCGCATCCGGCGAAGGTCGTCTATCCCGATGGCACGGCAAAGGAACACTGGCACCGCATCCAGCCGGTGGCGATCACAGTGGCGCGCGATGGCGAAACCAGCCATGGCACCGGCAGCATGACGCTGACGATTGCCGGCCGGCTGCCCGACCATCTCGCAATCAAGCCGGGCGCGGCATAAGGCCACCGGTCCGTGAACACGCATCATCCCGTCGACGTTTTGATGGACCATCTGCGTCCGGGCGACAGGGTGATCGTGGGGCAGGCGACGGCGGAGCCGATCGGGCTGGTCACAGCCCTGTTCGACGTTGCGCCGCGACTGGCCCGGCTGTCGGTGTTCTGCGGATTTTCGCACAATCCGGCGTGGAAGTCCGGGGTGCCTGCCGATCTGGCGGTGACCACGTATTGTGGCCTCGGCGCGATGGGGCCGCTTCTCGCCCGTGACGGTGCGCGCGTCATTCCGTTTTCGATGTCGCAATTGAGCGCGGCACTTGTGTCGCAGGCCTTGCCTGTCGATGTGGTCCTATTGCAGGTCTCACCAGCCGATGCGGACGGTTTCCACAGCCTTGGTTTCACCGCCGACTATGTCTGGGAAGCGACGCGCGTGGCACGGGTGGTTGTGGTCGAAGTGAACGCGCGCATTCCGGTTACGCGCAACCACTGCCGCCTCCATGCCAGCGAAGTGGTGGTTGCGCTGCACAGCGATACACCCTTGCCCGAATGGCCGGCCGAACCGGTTGGTGGCGTGCAGGCGCAGATCGCCGCGCATGTTGCCCGGCTGGTGCCCGATGGCGCCACCGTGCAACTGGGTATCGGGCGGCTGTCCGATGCGATTGCGCATGCCCTGGCAGACCGGCGCGGGCTGCGCATCCGGTCGGGCATGGTCGGCGAATGGTTTGACCACCTGCTGTCGGCCGGCGCGATTGATCGTACCGATGCCGGATCATGCCTGGCGTCGCTGGCGGTTGGCAGTGCCGGTTTCTACCGCAAGGTGGCAGAGGATGGCGTGCTGGGCTTCGCCATGCCCTCCGATCTTGTGGTACCGATCGCAGGATCGCCGTTCATGGCGATCAATTCCGGGATCGAGGTTGACTTGCGCGGCCAGGTCAATGCCGAATTTCTGGGCGAACGCTATATCGGTGCTTCCAGTGGCCAGCCGGACTATTTCCGGGCGGCACGCCGTTCCTCCGGCGGACTTGCCATCCTTGCCCTGCCATCCGCCAACGAGCGCAGCGACAAAAGCCGCATCGTCCCCCGCATCGCCTGCGGCTATGTCACGTCCGCGCAAAGCGATGTGGACGTGATCGTGACCGAGCACGGCATCGCCGATATCCGTGCCACCGATTTCACCGAGCGGGCACGGCGCATTGCCGACATTGCCGATCCGCATTTGCGCGACAGCCTGGGCCCGCCACGATCGCGGTAAAGTGTCGCGCTGACAATGCCGCACTACCGGCCAGGAGCGAGCGGTCCATTGCCGCAGACCCCCCGGCGTTTTCCCCTCCCGCGCGTGCACGGTTTCGGGCGCAGGTCGATCTGTTCGACCTGGTGTGGGATTGCGGTCAGGCCAGGGTTTCCACCCGGACCCCGGCCAAGGCCAGGATCAGGTCGGAAATGGTGCCTGCCAGCTCGTCG
Organism: uncultured Sphingomonadales bacterium; assembly: GCA_903911985.1. Classification (GTDB taxonomy): domain Bacteria; phylum Pseudomonadota; class Alphaproteobacteria; order Sphingomonadales; family Sphingomonadaceae; genus Novosphingobium. The sequence continues at coordinate 15,081 of CAIWFP010000014.1, read as the reverse complement.
ATAGTCAGGCGACCATGCGGTCGAAACCAGACATAGGCCCAGCTGACAAGGCCGCCGATCGCCAGCGCGGCCACGCGCGTATCGGGCAAGTGAAAGCTGCCATCGGCTGCGCCGTGGTCGAGCAATTGCACCAGTTTGCGATCAAATTCGCGGCGCAGGCCGCTCAGCCGTTCAAAATCAGGCCCGTCGAGGTGCTTCTCCTCGCGCGTAAGCACGGCGATATTGCGTTGGTTTTCCAGCACTGCGACCACGAACTGGCGACCGAGATAGCGCAATTTTTCGATCTGTGATACCTCAAGTGCTAGCGCTTCGTTGATTGCCAGCAGCGAGATCGCTGCGCCGCGTGTGCAGATTTCCGCCAGCAACTGTGCCTTGGATTTGAAATGCGCGTAAATGAACGGCTTCGTCACCCCCATATGGATGGCGATGGCATCGATCGTGGTTTTCTCATAGCCATGCTCATAAAACAGCAGGGCTGCTGCTTCGATCGTGCGCTCGCGTTTGAGCGCAGCAACTTCGTCCTTGATCAGAATTGCACTGCCCCCATGCCTGATTGAGAGTTTATCAACAGGCGTGTGCCAAGGCAAGCCGGAGTGGTCACGCGCGCGCACCCTTTTTGGCACGGTTGCGCCGATAACTGCGCGCCAGCATCGATCGGTACCGTCGCGGATCCAGTTCCAGCCCGTAACGCGGCGAATGCGGAAATTGCCCAGCCATCCACCCCTGTTCGGTGGCAATGGCGGCGTTCATTTCCGCTTCGGCGGGCCGCGCCACTGCGCCGGTTGCCATGGCGGTGATGAACGCGGCCTGGTCTTCCATCATGCGGATGTTGCTGCCCCCGGTGACATCGAAAAAGCCGATGAAATACAGGCTGTCGTGCGCGGGATGCGCGACCCTTTGCCACAGTTTCAGCTGTGCGCTGCCGGGTGAAAGCGGTGACAGGTCATCGCCCAGAAACGGGATCGTGGTGGTGTAACCGGTGGCCGCGATGATCGCGTCAAAGTGTTCCTCGCACCCGTCGGAAAACACCACCGAATGCCCGTTGACCCCGGCAATCCCGGGCTTCACCGCGATCCGGCGCCAGGCAATGTGCGAAATCAGCGTCGGGTGGCTGATCGGATGCGTCCGCCCTGTTGGCGTCCTGAACCCCCAGTTTTCCATTTTGCCATGGAATATCTGCGTCAATTGGGTGCGGATCCACACCCGCCATGACCACGGCAGAAACGGCTGTTCCAGCTTGAGCAGGGTGCGCGAATTGGGCGCGCCGAACATCATGCGTGGCATGATCAGCACGGGTGACCGCGCCGACAGTGTCGTCAGTTTTGTATGCGTGCACAGATCTGCGGCAATATCGACCCCGCTGTTGCCCGGGCCGATCACCAGCACGCGCTGATCCGCAAACGGTGCGGGAACTCGGTAGCTGTGTGCATGCAGATAGGTGCCGGCAAAACCCGCAACCTGGGGCGGGTGGCGCGGCACGCTCTGGTGGCCGGTCGCAACCACCACCCCGTCGAACTGGCGGGATTCGCCCGATTGAAAGGTTATCCGGTATTGCGCACCGACGCGTTCGACCGTCTGGACGCCGTGCCTGAACCTGATCCTGCGCGTCAGATCGAAATGATCGGCATAGCGGACAAAATAGTCCGCCATCTGCGCGTGATCGGGATAGAGAATGTCCGGGTCGGGAAACGGAAAGTCGGTGAATGTGCTGACTTTGGTTTCGGAATTGATGTGCAGCGATTGATAGGCCGGGCTCATCCCGCTGTCGTTTTCGTAAACCCACAGCCCACCGATGTGTGAGCCCAGTTCGAAAATTTCGACCTCTATGTCCTGTGCGATCAGGTGGCGCGCCGCGCACAGCCCGCCAGCACCGGCGCCAATGACGGCAAAGGTCCGGGTCATGACCGTTCTGCCAGCCAGGTGCAGGCGCCATCCAGCGCCTCGTCGGCACGATCGAGCAAGCCGACCCAGGACATGAAGCCGTGGTTCATGTCGTCATAGTGTCGCAAGGTCACGGCTCCGCCGTCGGTTGTCAGGCGTTCGGCCAGCGCCAGCGCTTCGTCACGCAACGGATCATATTCCGCGATCATCAGGTATGTCGGTGGCAGACCGGCCAGACTTGCGTTGCGCAAAGGCGATGCATGCGGGTGCGCGGCGTCGTCGGGACTGGCGAGATAGTGACCCCAGAAATAGTGCATGTCGGCTCCCGACAGGCCATATCCTGCGCCGCGCGTGCCATACGACGGTGGCGCCGGATCGGGATGGTTTGTGACCGGATACATCAGGATCTGGCCGGCAACGATGGCATCGCCGGCATCGCGCAACCGGATTGCGGTGACCAGCGCCATCGTGCCCCCCGCACTGTCGCCGGCCAGAAACAGCCGTGCAGGGTCAGCGCCCAGACTGGCAGCATGGCCATGAACCCAGCGGGTTGCGGCCAGTGCATCATCGGGCCCGGCGGGGAACGGGTTTTCCGGGGCCAGGCGGTAATCCACCGAGACCACCACGGCACCGGTGCGCCGGCACAGCTGCCGGCACAGGCCATCGTGTGTATCGATGCTGCAGATGACGAACCCGCTGCCATGAAAGAACACGATGACCGGGTGACCGGGCGCGAGGTCAGGGCGATAGATGCGAATGCGAATGGCGCCGCGCGGGCCGTCGATCGCGCGATCTTCAACATCGCCTACGTCCGGCCGTGGCACTTTGGCATAGCGAGCCAGATCACCGGCGCGGATCTGTTGCGGCGTCAGGCTGCTGAGCGGCGGAAACTGCGCGCCCTTGGCCACCATGGCCTGCAGCATGGGGTGAAGGTCCATCGTCAGGCGTCCTTGCGGGGTTTTTGAGGGGCAATTGCAAAGCCCGCATAGCCTGACTGGGCGGCCTCATCACAGATCGCTCGGTACCGTCCAATCCCGCCGACAAAGGGCAGAAAAACGCGCGGCTTGCCCGGGATATTTGCGCCAAGATACCAGGAATTTGCCAAAGGAAACAGTGTCTTGTCTGCTTCATCGTTGACGTGGCGGACCCAGCCGTCCTCATCCTGCGGCAAAGGCACGATCGACGCCGCGGCACGGTCCCGCAGGTCGGTCAGGCAGTTGGCAATCCATTCGACATGGTGTTCGATGCCGACCACCATGTTGACCAGCACCGACGGGCTGCCCGGGCCGGTCACGATGAACAGGTTGGGAAAGCCGGCGCTCATCAGACCAAGATAGTTGCGCGGACCGGCGGCCCATTTGTCGGCCAGCCGTTCGCCCTCGCAACCGGTAATGTCGATGCGGGCCAGGGCGCCGGTCAGGGCATCATAGCCCGTCGCACAGATCAGTACATCGATCGGATAGGTCGCTGCGCCGGTGCTGATGGCGTCGACACTGATCTGCGTGACCGGCGTTTCGCGCAAGTTGACCAGCGTCACGTTGTCGCGGTTGTAGGTTTCGTAGTACTGGCTGCCGACACAGATGCGCTTTGTACCGATGGGGTAGTCGCGCGGGCACAACTGTTCAGCCACCAGCGGATCGTGCACGATCTCACCGATCCGGTCGCGGACAAAGGCCGCGGCGGTTTCGTTGGCTTTGCGATCGGTCATCAGGTCGCTGAAGGCGTGCATGAAATTGACCCCGCCCTTGTCCCAGCGACGGCGGTATTCGCTGGTGCGCACGTCGTCCGACACGGCGAAGGCGGGGGTTGCACTGAATTCGTACAGCGTGCCGACCTGTTTGGCCCTGGCGCGATAGTCGCGAAAATTCTGCTGCCAATCCTTCCGCCGGTCGGCGGCGATCGGACCGTTGTGTGCAGGCACGACAAAGTTCGGCGTGCGCTGAAACACGGTCAGGTTTCCCGCAGCCCGCGCGACCATGGGTATGGCCTGCACGCCCGAAGACCCCGTGCCAATTATGCCAACGCGCTTGCCGGAAAATGCGACATCATGGTGTGGCCAGGCCCCGGTGTGGTAGATCTCTCCCGCAAAATCGGCAATGCCGGGAAGATCGGGCAGGCGCGTGGCCGACAGTGATCCGGTGGCCATCACGCAATGCTGCGCGGATATGGTGTCGCCACGGTCGGTGGTCACGGTCCAGCGCTGCACGCTTTCGTCAAAGGTCGCGGCCAGCACCGTGGTTGAAAACGAAATGTCCTTGCGCAAGTCAAACCGGCTGGCCACGTGCCGCAGATAGGACAGGATTTCGGCTTGCCCGGCATAGTGTTCGGTCCACTGCCATTCCTGTTCCAGGTCGTCGGAAAACGAGTAGGAATATTCCAGGCTCGGCACATCGCAGCGCGCGCCGGGGTAGCGGTTCCAGTGCCACACCCCGCCGACGTCATCGGCCAGCTCGATCACATGCGCCGAAAACCCCCGCGCCTGCAGGCAATGGAGCATGTACAGCCCGGCGAACCCGGCGCCGACAATCAGCGCATCGACTGTTGCCGGGGGTCTTTTCTGCGCCATGTCAGAGCGCCTCGCCAAGGTCAGGCGGGCGGCGCAGCGGCAGGGGCTTGCCATCGAACAGCGCAGGGAACGCGGTCTGCATCCCCTGGGGGCCAGACTGCACCAGACCGCGCGCCAGCAGGTGCGGGTCGGTCAGCGCTTCACCCATGTCATGCACCGCGCTGACGCAGCAGTCGGACCGGCCAAAGCGGTCGATCGCCTCGTCCAGCGTCAACCCCTGGAAATAGCGGGCAACGTCGAGGCGCAGATCGGTCTGAGGGCAGGGATCTTCCTGCCGGTCGATCCATTCGGCATGGCCGGCGAGCGCGCACAAATTGCGCCAGAATTTCGGTTCGACCGCGCCGACCATGATATGGCGCTGATCCGCCGTTTCATAGATCTGATAATAGGCCGCCCCGCCGTTTAGATAGGTCGATTGGCGGGCCGTTTCGGTGCGATAGATCGACCAGCCTGCAACCTGCATAAGCTGCAACGGCATCAGGGAATCGGCCAGCCCGAGATCGATGTGTGTGCCCTGCTGCGTTGCCTGGCGCCCGTGCAGCGCGGCCAGAATGGCAATCGCCGCATGCAATCCGCCCGACATGTCGGCCAGCGGCGGATCAAAGAAGATCGGCGCATCGACACCATTGCGTGCCATGATCCCGCTGCCAGCCAGGAAATTGCCATCATGACCGGCGTCCAGCGCGCGCGGTCCGGTGGCGCCATAACCGCTGATCGAACAATAGATCAATTGCGGATACCTGGCTTTCAGATCGTCATGCGACAATCCCAGCCGGGCCATCGCGCCGGGACGGAATCCCTCGATCAGGACATCGCAATCCGCCAGCAGAGCGTGCAGCCGGTCCAGCCCTGCCGCGCTTTTCAGATCGAGGTGGAGTACTGATTTTTGCGCGTTGAGCACGCTATGGTACAGCGCGCCGCCGTCTGGTGAACGTGGACCGAGCTGGCGCATGGCGTCGCCCGCGGGTGGCTCGATCTTGATGACCTCTGCGCCGAAATCCGCCAGCATAAGACTGGCAAATGGGCCTGATATATATTGGGACAAGTCAAGTATCTTGATTCCCTGCAAGAATGCCGGGGCACTGGTGCTGGGCAAATCCCTGATCCCTTTTGTTCGTGGCAGCCAGGCGTTGGTTCGGCGCCTGCAATGCGGATACCGGCGTCTGGCGATTTCATCCTTATTGGTATAATATCAATACCAGCTGGTATCAAGCCCCTTCGACACCAAATGATGATGGTCCGGTCAGTTTGCCCAACCGCCATCAATGATGTGGCATTGACCGGTGGTGAAACGGGATTCATCGCTGGCGAGATAGACCGCAGCCTGCGCAATTTCGGCAGCCGTGCCCATTCTGCCCATCGGCTGGCGTGCCACCACCGCCGCGCGCGCAGCCTGATAATCCGTCGTTTCGCGCAAACGGGCATTGAGCGAGCCGGTATCGATGGTTCCGGGGCAGATGGCGTTGCAGCGGATGCCCTGGCCCGCAAAATCGGCGGCAACCGACTTGGTCAGGCCGATTACCGCCGCTTTCGTTGCGGCATAGACGCATCGATCGGGCACGCCGCGCACCGAACCCGCCACCGACGACATCGTGATGATCGATCCGGTCTGGCGTACCAGCATGCCGGGCAGTACGGCGCGGATCATGTGATACATGGCGGTGACGTTGACGGCGAAGGCGCGGTCCCATTGTTGCGGGTCACTGTCGAGGATCGTCCCGATCGGGACATATCCTGCGCACAGGAACAGGATATCAACGGGTCCGGCCTCCTGCACGATCGCACCGATCCCATCGGCCTGCGTAACATCGACCACGCGTGTATCGCAACCACAGGCCTGTTGCACATCGGCCAGCGCGGCTGCGGCCAGGTCGAGCGCCAGCACATGCGCGCCTTCGGCGGCAAACAGTTCGACCGCGGCACGGCCAATGCCTTGACCGCCGCCCGTAACAATGGCGCGTTTGCCGGCCAGACGTCCAGTCATGTGCCCGTGCTTAATAGGGGTTCTCCAGACCGTTCAGGATCATTTCCGCATAGATCTTGCCGATTTCCTCGGCATTGACTTCGCTGGTTTCCGGCCGGAACCACCGATGCGTCCATCCGACGATGCCAAGCGCGCCATAGGCCACCACTTTGGCCGATCCGACGTTGCGGAAACTCTTGTCGGCATAGCCCTGTTCGATGATCGCAATCAGCGATTCCGAGGTTTTCCGGTTCAGTTCCCGCATATAGCGCGACCAGTCTGATCGCCGGTCGCTGACCTGGCTGAGATTTTCGCGGATATATATGTAAAACAATGGATAGTTTTCGGCATAGGATGACATCAGGGTGGTGATGACATCGCGCAATTTGCGGCGCGGCGGCAAATCGCTCAATTCGATACGGTGAACGGTTTCAAGGTTGCGCTCGACCACGGTGCGCACGATTTCGTCGAACAGCTCTTCCTTTGACGAAATGTAATAATAGACCGATGCCCGGTCGATATTCAGTTCGGCCGCAACGGCGCTGATGGTGGCTTTTTGAAAGCCCAGCCGGTTGAACACGCGCACGGCGGCTTCGGCAATTTCCTTGCGGCGCAATTGCTGGATCGCACTCGATTCCATCCGCGCAGCAGTGCGGCGCTGCCCCATCTTGCTTTTGGGAGCGGTGTCAGCACTCATTTTCAAGGTTTTCGGCATTTAAACTCCTTGGGTGGCCGCAATGCTGCAACAACCGCCACATCTGTAACGAAACATGGCTCCGGCGCAAAGTGGCTGCGCCATCCCTTTACCCGCGTGGCGCACCCGCGACATAAAGTGTTTGTCCTGTGACAAAGTCCGATCGCGCATCAGTAAAAAAGGCAACTGCATTGGCGATATCGTCGGGCGCGCCGACGCGCCCGACGACGATGGATTTGAGCATTTCCTGTTCCATCGCCGCAAATGTCATGCCGTTGCGTTCCGCCACGGCGCGGGTCATGTCGGTGGCGACAAACCCCGGTGCCACCGCGTTCACCGTTATCCCGTACCGGCCCAGTTCCAGCGCGAGTGACCGGGTAAAGCCCTGGATACCGGCCTTGGCCGCCGCGTAGTTGGCCTCGCCAAACGCGCCGAGCGCGGCGGTGCTGGACAGGTTGACGATCCGGCCCCATTTTGCATCACGCATGCCCGGTTGTACCGCACGGCTCAGCAGAAAGGCGCCGCGCAGATTGACCGCCATGACCGTTTCCCAGTCGTCCAGGCTCATTTTCGCGACCGTGCGGTCGCGCAGCACGCCGGCGTTGTTGACCAGGATGGTCGGCGCGCCAAGCGCTGCGGTGGCCGCCTCGATGGCCATTGCCACGGACCGTTCGTCAGACACATCGGCAGCCAGCGCAAGCGCTTGCCGACCGCAAGCATGAACCGTCGCGATGGTCGCGGCGCAAGCATCGGCATCCAGGTCCAGCACGACCACGTCATGGCCGTCACGCGCCAGGCGCCCGGCAATCGCCGCGCCGATGCCGCGTGCGGCACCGGTTACCAGCGCGACCCTGCGCGCGGGGGCATCAGGCGCGGTCACAGGCTTGCCACCCGTTGCGCGGCGTGTTCGGCCAGCAGGAATTTGCGCACCCGGCCGGATGCGGTGACCGGCAGATCGGTGGCATTGATGATGAAGATATGTCTTGGCACCTTGAAGCGCGCCAGTCTGGTGGCGACCAGCTGGCGCAATTGGTCCGGGGTGGCGGTCGCATCGGCCGCCAGTTCAACAAAGGCGACGCCGATTTCGCCCATGATCTCGTCGGGGATGGGCACGACATGCGCCTGGAGGACCTCGTTGCTGGAGGTCAGCAGGTCTTCGATTTCGGTGGGCAGCACCAGCTCTCCGCCGCACCGATAGGATTCCTTGGTGCGGCCGATCAGGCGGATATAGCCCTGGCTGTCGATTGTGCCGAGGTCTCCGGTGCGCAGCCAACCATCGGGTGTAAACGTCGCTGCGGTTTCGGCAGGCTTGTTGTAATAGCCGCTGGTTACACCCGGACCCCTTGCCACCAATTCGCCCGGGGTGTCATCCGGGAGTGTCGCCCCGGTGGACGGGTCGCGCACCTGATAGGTTACGAGGCGATTGCCGCTGTCGGGATCGCCCGCCACGCCCACATCGCGTTGTCGGCCGTTGGTGGTCATCAGGCGCGACACCGGGTCATCCGGGCGGGTGACCGTTGTGGAGGCGGTGCATTCGGTCATGCCATAGCCGGTGGTGATCTCGACATCGCCGAATGTGGCAGTAATTGCCCGCCAGATGCGTTCGGGCGCCCGCCCACCCGATGACAGCACGCCTTGCAACGAGCTTGTATCATGGCGTGCCGTTTGCGCCGCATCGATCAGCGCAAGCGTCATCGTCGGGATCAGCAGCAAGTCGGTGGCCCGGTGCCGTTCTATCGCCGTGAGCATGGCCACGGCATCGAACCGGCTCTGAACAATCACCGCGCCGCCCACAAACAGGGCCGCCAGCATGCCTTCGACATAGCCATAGACATGGTACAGCGGCAGTGAAAACAGGATGCGACGCCCGTCTTCGAAGGCGCGCGCATAGGCGCTGCCATAAGCGGCACGCAGCATCTGATCATGGCTCAGCATCACCCCCTTGGGCGCTCCGGTCGTGCCAGAGGTATACAGGATGTCGCAGACTGCGGTTGCTTGGGTGCGGCCTGGCGCGGCTGTGCTGTTCGTGCTGTCGCAGGCCAGTTTGTTGAAAGTCAGCGCTGTGGCACGCAACGGGCGACTGCCGGTGTGAAACAGGGCCACACGCTTCAGGCGCGGATAGTGTTTACCGCCGCCTTGCGTTTCCCAGCCCGGCATCAACTCATCAAGGATGGCGCAAAAGTCATTGTCGCGAAAGGCATCCATGGTGATCAGCATGGCGCAATCGGATTGCGCCAGCAGATAGGACAATTCATCGCGCCGGTTCTGCACGTTGATCGGTACGGCCACGGCGCCGATGCGCGAAATGGCAAATTTGAGCGCGATGAAGGCAGGATCATTGGCCATGATCAGCGCGACATGATCGCCTTCGGTCACGCCTTGCGCCCGCAATCCGGCCGCCAGACGTCGTGACCACTGGGCGACTTCGGCGTAAGTCCAGGTCCGGGTGTCCGTAATGATATAGGCGCGGTCAGGATATACCTGCGCGACCCGGTCGAGCATTTCATCCAGTCGACAGGCTTGCCAGGTCGGAAAGCGGGCGGCGAGCGCAGCCTGCCGCGCAGTGGCCGGGCCACGAGTCCTTGCACCAATCCCGATTGTCACGCCATTTGCCCCTGTCTGCTTCGGTCGCGAACGCACCGGACTGTGCCCTATCTGATGCTTGGGAAAGGTAATTCAAAATGTCAACGAAAACGTTGATTATCACTTACCATGCCATTGCAGAGTGAAAAAATGTAGTTTTTCGCGATTTTTAGTCAACATGTTTGTTGACTTTTTCGCCGAATGGCCAGACGCAGTGCCGCAGTATCACGGCGGAGGTTTTATGTCTGAATCGGTGGATGTGCTGATCGTGGGAGCCGGTTTCGCTGGTTTGCGCGCCTTGTACACGCTTCGCGAACAGGGCTTGCGCGCCACCGTGCTCGAAGCCTCTGCCGATGTGGGTGGCGTATGGTATCACAATCAGTATCCGGGCGCGCGTTGCGACGTGGAGAGCTATGACTATTCGTACAGCTTTTCGCCGGCGCTTGAACAGGAATGGTGCTGGACCGAACGTTACGCCACTCAGCCGGAAATTTTGAAATATATCAATCATGTCGCCGAACGCTTTGATCTGCGACGTGATATCCGTTTCAACACGCGGATGGCCTCTGCCACGTATGATGCAGACCGGGCCCGATGGCACGTCGTGGCCGCGGATGGGCGTGAGTGGCATGCGCAATATCTGATCATGGCCGTCGGGCAATTGTCATCTCCCAAGCCGACCACGTATCCGGGGCAGGACCAATTTGCCGGGCGGATCATCTACAGTGCGCAATGGCCGCACGAGCACATTGATTTCACCGGAAAATCAGTGGCAATCATCGGTACCGGGTCATCGGGTGTGCAGATGACCCCGGTCATTGCGCGTCAGGCGCGGCGGCTGACCGTGTTCCAGCGCACGGCAAACTATTCAATTCCCGCCGCCAACGCACCGGTGACCCAAGATGAAGATCGCACCGTCAAGTCGAACTATGCCGAGCGGCGCCAACGCGCCCGCAATTCGCCAAGTGGGCTTGGCTTTGTGCCCAACAGCCAATCCGCGCTTGATGTTCCCGAAGACGACCGGGTTCGCACGTTCGAGGCGGCCTGGAACCGGCTGGGTTTCGGTTTTGCACTGGCCTACAAAGACATTCTGCTCAACCAGGAATCCAACGACACGGCGGTCGCGTTCATTCACGCAAAAATTGCCGAACTGGTTCCAGATCCCGTCTTGCGCGAAAAGCTGACACCGCAGGGCTTTCCGTTTGCCTCGCGGCGCCCCTCGGTCGACAGCGGCTTTTATCAGACGTTCAGTCGAGACAATGTCGAATTGGTCGATATCCGAGCCACACCGATCGAGGCGATCACCCCGGATGCCATTCGCACCAGCGCGAAAGACTATCCTGTCGATATCCTGATCTATGCAACCGGCTTCGATGCCTTCACCGGGTCGTTGCTGAAGCCGCAGATCACCGGTCGCGACGGCACGACGCTCCAGGCCAGCTGGTCGGCTGGCCCGCGCACCTACCTTGGCCTTGGCGTCGCGCAGTTCCCCAATCTGTTCATCATTTGCGGCCCGGGCAGCCCGTCGTTGCTCAGCAATGTCCTGCTATCGACCGAAGAACAGGTTGACTGGCTGGCCAGCCTCATCAGCCATTGCGCACAAAACGGGCTGAACGAGATCGAGGTGACCGACGCCGCGCAGGCCGACTGGGTGGTGCATGTCAACGAACGGTCGCTCGAGACGCTCTATCCCAAGGCGCAATCGTACTACATGGGCGCGGAAATGCCGGGCAAGCCGCAGGTTTTCATGCCCTATTCGGGCGGTGTAAGGGGATATCGGCGCATTTTGCAGGATGTCGCCAAACGCGATTACGCGGGCTTTGTACTGCGCGAGGTGTAAGGGCGCGGTGCAAAGCCGGGGTGATCAGGTTTTCAAAATCACCGATCCGCCGTTGGCGCCGAGGCCCAGCACCGCCGACATGCCGACGCGCGCATCGGGCACCTGATGCCCTTGCGCCTCGCCACGCAATTGCCACGTCAGTTCGCACACCTGCAGCACGGCTTGCGCAGTGGTTGCTTCGCCAAAGCTGAGGAAGCCGCCGCTGGGGTTGACGGCGAGGTCGCCACCGATGTCCAACTTGCCATTGTTCAGCATCCAGTCGCCCTGGCCTGCCTCGTAAAAGCCGAACAGTTCGGGCCATGCCAGCAAATGCCACGCCGTGTTGTCGGCCATTTCCAGAATGTCGATGTCGTTAGGGCCCATTCCGGCCATGGCAAGCGCACGCTGAACCGCCGTGGTCACTTCGCTGGTATGCGAAACATCGTCGCGGACCGTGCTGGAAATCGTCGGGATGCGGCGACCCGGATCGCCGAATTGGCCGGTCGCGATGGCGCACCCGGCAACATGCACGGGGCGCTTGCCCGATCGCTGCACATACTGTTCCGATCCCAGGATCAGGGCCGCGGCCCCATCGCTGACCGGACAGATCTCCAGGAGATGGAGGGGGTCTGATACCATCGGCGAGGCAAGGACTTCGTCAATTGTGGTTGGATTGCGGAAACGCGCCAGCCGGTTGCCGGCAGCGTTGCGCCGCATCAGTACGCTCGCCTGGGCCAGCGTTGCATCGGTGGTGCCAAAGTCGTGTTTGCGGCGATTGGCCTCGATCGCCCAATAGGCAGGATTGGTCGCGCCCATCGCCACCCAGCGCAGATAGTCGCTGTCGGTGATGTCATCCTGGCTGCCTGGCGGGCGTGGGATGAATCCCTTGGGCATACGCTCGGCGCCCAGCACCGCTACGACATCGCACTGCCCGCTCGCGATCATGGAGTACGCGGTCTGAAAGGCTATTGCACCCGCCGCGCAAGCACCTCCGACATTGACACACGGTATGCCTTGCTCGGCCACCGCCTGTACCACTTCGTTGGCATGCAGGCCCCAGCCCATGCCGCCCTCAAACCGCGAACTGGCGGCGACCAGGCCCTGGATTTCCGGCCACGACAGCCCGGCATCGTCGATCGCCATGGCCAGCGCATCAATCGCCAGTTGCAATTGTGATCGATTGGGCCACTTGCCCCACGGATGCGCGCCTGCGCCCAGCACATGGACAGGCTTGGTCATGCGTGATCCTTCGTAGTGTCGGGCACAAAGGCGTATGTCACGCGGCTTTGACCATTTTCATCGGTGGTGAGCGTGCGCAGTGACAGCTTCAGCGCCATGCCGATGGCAATCTTGTCGAGCGGCACATCGTCCAGCATGCCCATCACACGTAAGCCGTGGCCAAGATCAACCAGGCCCAGGGCATAAGGGGACCAGGCATCCATCGCGAACAACGCAGGGGGCTGATAGCGTTGCACGGTGTAGCTGTAGAGCGTGCCACGATCGGGCAGCAGGACCTGCTCCAGCTGCTTGTCACGGCACAACGGGTTTCGGCAACCCGGGGTCTGCGGGAAATAGAGTGTGTCGCATGAACAGCAGCGGGTACCGATCAGTTGCACGCCTGCCCCGTTCACCGCGAACAGCCCCTCGGCCACAGGGATTTGCATGATGGCCGACCTTACAGCGAGAGAATGTCGCGCGTTTCGCGAAAATAGAGCGTGCCGTCAGCAACATCGGTAACCGTCACGGCATGCCGCACATAGCGCCGCCCGCGCTTTTCGTACTTGTCGATCGCCCGCGTGGTGATGCGCACGGTTGCGCCGATCATGATTGGCTTGATCACTTCGGAATCGTGAAAGGTGTGGATCGATCCGATCGCGAACGGCTTGGTATGATCAAACTGGACCGACAGCACAAAGTGCGAAACCAGCAAGGGTGGAACGATCGCTCCGCCGAACGGCGATTCCCCGGAAATCTGCCAGGTGTTCATCCGCCAGGCTTCGTACCACGGATTGAAATCCTCCACTGCGTCGGCATAGAGAATGATCAGCTCGGGTGTCATGTGGAGATCGCGCGACAACTCGTCGCCAATTTCCACCATGTCCCAATAGGTCTGGCATTCCTGTTCCAGACTCTTAATGAAGGCGCGGGTCTGCGCGGCTTGCACCGGGCTTGTCGGGCTCAGGCTGCGATCCTGTGTAATTTCTACAGACATGTTGAAAAATATCTCCGTTGCGGCGCGTCGCGCTCAGACGCCGACGTCGACCTCTACCCAACCCACAGTCTTCTTTTCGCCAGCCTCATTGTCGCACCAGATATCGACGACAAAGCGATAGCCATCGCCCTTGGCGATTTTTTCGCGGACCACGCCGTGGGTGGTGATGACTTCCCCCGCCAGTGTTGCGGCGACATATTTGCACACGATGCGCGCCCCTGCGAACACGGCTGCGCCAAAATGGTTGACGCACATTTCGGCAAGATAGGCTGATGACATCTCACCGGTCTGGATCGGCGCTTTCAAGCCAGTCGCCGCGGCATATTCCGGATCCCAGTGATTGGGATTGAAGCGCCCCCACAAACGCGATCCCATCAACTGGATCGCGGCCTTTTTGCGGATCGGCTGCAAGGCATACCCGACCGGCGTTTCCTGTGTAATCATGAGCGCATTCATGCTCATCTGATCGCTGTCCGTCACGGATATCTCCACCCCTGTGCCGCTGGCTGCAGGCACCTCACCGCCCGTGAATTGGCCGATAAGACCCAGGCTAACATGTTGAGAAGTTACAAGTGCCTCAGCCGATAGTCAACAAATATGTTGAATTTTATGCGAAGGCTTCCTCGTCAGGCACGCGGCAATGCCCTGCGAAATGATCACGCTTGATCGCGATCATTCGCGATTGCTGTCCTGCCCAGATGATCTGGCGAAAGTGCTGACCGGATCGATCCGAGATCAGATATTAGGGGCGCCGGCTAACGGCGCCCCTTTTCATGATTATCCTGCCAATTCGTGCACGGGTGCGGGCTGAAACGCATTGGGTGCGCTGCGCAGCAGTTTGCCCGGCAGCGCGCCGGTGGCGATGCCGTTTTCGAACGTCACCTTACCGCTGACGATGGTCATTTTGTACCCTGTTGCGGTTTGCAGCAGACGCATCCCGCCCGCGGGCAGATCGGCGACCATTTTGGGGCGCGAACTGTTGATCTTTGCATAGTCGATCACGTTCACATCGGCTTTCATGCCCGGTGCCAGAACGCCCCGGTCATTCAGATCGTACAGTCTGGCGGTGGCGCGGGTCTGGCGTTCGACGACTTTTTCGATCGCAACGGTTGGGCCGGCGCGGCGATCACGGGTCCAGTGGCTGAGCATGAAGGTCGGCATGGCGGCATCGCAAATCGCCCCACAATGCGCCCCGGCATCCGATCCGGCCGAAATCACCGTCGGGTTGTCCATCAGTTCGTGCAGGAAATTCAGGTTGTAATCGCCATAGTTGACCAGGATGACATAGATGAAGCCCTGGCCGTCGTTTTCCATCATCATGTCGTACAGCATGGCTTCTTCGGAAATTCCGGCCGCCTTGGCC
>CAIWFP010000013.1 GCA_903911985.1 uncultured Sphingomonadales bacterium | reverse complement strand
CTCGTCCGCAAGGGCAACCCCAAGCACATTCAAGACTGGGGCGATCTGGTGAAGCCGGGTGTTCAGGTCATTACCCCCAACCCCAAGACCAGCGGCGGCGCCCGCTGGAACTTCCTCGCCGCCTGGGCCTATGGCCGCAAGGCTGGGCACTCGGAAGGGGCTGCCCGCGACTATGTGCAAAAGCTCTACCAGCACGTACCCGTGCTCGACAGCGGCGCGCGTGGCTCCACCACCACCTTCGTGGAACGCGGTGTCGGCGACGTGCTGCTGGCCTGGGAAAACGAGGCCTATCTGGCGGTCAACAAGCTGGGCCGCGACAAGTTCGACATCGTCGCCCCCTCGATCTCGGTTCTGGCCGAGCCTTCGGTGGCGGTGGTGACGGCCAATACCACCAAGCACGGCACAGCGCAGGTCTCCTATGCCTATCTGAAGTGGCTCTCCAGCCCGCAGGCGCAAAGCATCATCGCGGCGAACTACTACCGCCCGCGCGACCCCGCCGCCCTTGCCCATGCCCCCACGAAGTTCCCCAAGCTGAATCTGGTCACCATCGATCATGATTTCGGTGGCTGGCGCAATGCCCAGAAGACCTACTTCGCCGATGGCGGCGTCTTCGATCAGATCGCCGCCAGGCACTGATCCTCGCCCCATGATTGCAAACCCTTCGCACTCCTATCGAGCAGGCCACTGCAGATGAGCGACACCTACACCCCAACTGCCCCCTCCCCATGGCTACGAGCCTTCGGGAGGGGGGTTTTTTTCCGCAAGCGCAGCCGGTCCGTGCTGCCCGGCTTCAGGCTGAGCCTCGGCTTCAGCGTCGCCTGGCTGACGCTGATTGTGCTGATTCCGCTGGCCACCATCATTCTCAAGACCCTCGGCATGGGCTGGGACGAATTTGTGCGCGTTGGCTTGTCCGATCGGGCGCTTGCCGCCTATCGCCTCAGCTTTGGCACGGCCCTTTCTGCCGGGCTGGTCAATGCCTTCGCCGGGCTGCTGGTCGCCTGGGTGCTGGTCCGTTACGATTTTCCCGGCAAGCGCGTTATCGGCGCCACGGTGGATCTGCCCTTCGCGCTGCCAACGGCGGTGGCGGGCATCGCCCTTACCTCGCTTTATGGCACCAACGGCTGGCTGGGCGCATGGCTGGAGCCGCACGGCATCAAGGTAGCCTATACGCCCCTTGGCATCACCATCGCGCTGATATTCATCGGCCTGCCCTTCGTTGTGCGGCAGGTGGAGCCGGTTCTGGCCGATCTGGGCAAGGATGTGGAGGAGGCCGCCGCCACGCTTGGCGCGCGGCGCGGGCAAACCTTTGTCCGCGTCATCCTGCCGGCCATCCTGCCCGCGCTGCTCACAGGCTTCGCCCTCGCCTTTGCGCGCGGGGTTGGCGAATATGGTTCGGTGATCTTCATCTCCGGCAACATGCCCGGCCTGACAGAAATCGCCCCGCTGCTGATCGTCACCCAGCTGGAAGAATATAATTATGCCGGGGCGACCGCCATCGCCACAATCATGATGGTCGCCTCCTTTGGCATATTGTTGCTGATCAACCTGTTGCAGGCGGTAACCCGCAGGAGGCAGGCATGAGCAACCCGATAACCGCCTCCACCACCGAAACAGCGCCCGTTCGCTGGCTGCTGATTGGCCTGTCGCTGGCATTCCTCGCCCTGTTTCTCGTTCTGCCGCTGGCAGAGGTCTTCGCCGAGGGCTTCAAGGACGGGCTGGGCGTATGGAAAACGGCGGTCACCAGCCCCGACGCGCTGGCCTCCATCCGCCTGACCCTGCTCATCGCGGCGATCAGTGTCCCCGCCAATCTGGTGTTCGGCATTGCCGCCAGCTGGGCAACGGCCAAGTTCACCTTTCCCGGCAAAAGCCTGCTGATCACCCTGATCGACCTGCCCTTCTCGGTGTCTCCGGTCGTCTCGGGCATGATCTTCGTGCTGCTGTTTGGCGCCAACAGCGCGTTGGGGCCGTTACTGCGCGAGCATGACATCAAGATCATCTTCGCCGTGCCGGGCATCGTGCTGGCCACCACTTTCATCACCTTCCCCTTTGTCGCGCGGGAGTTGATCCCGCTGATGGAGGAGCAGGGCAAGGATGACGAGGAGGCGGCCATCTCGCTTGGCGCCAATGGCTGGCAAACCTTCTGGCATGTCACCCTGCCCAACATCCGTTGGGGCCTGCTCTATGGCGTGCTGCTGTGCAACGCCCGGGCCATGGGTGAATTTGGCGCCGTCTCGGTGGTCTCGGGCCACATCCGGGGCGAGACCAACACCATGCCGCCGCATGTCGAGATCCTTTATAACGAATATGATTTTGTCGGAGCTTTCGCCGTCGCCTCGCTGCTGGCGGGCCTCGCGCTGGTGACACTTGTCGCCAAGACGCTGCTGGAATGGCGCTTCGACCTCCACCACAAGGGTGCACACTGATGATCGAGCTTAACGCCATCACCAAGCAGTTCGGCGAATATCCCGCGCTGCACGGTATCGACCTTTCCATCAACAAGGGCGAGTTCATTGCCCTGCTCGGCCCCTCGGGCTCGGGCAAGACCACGCTTTTGCGCATCATCGCCGGGCTGGAAGTGCAGGACGGCGGCACTGTCGCGCTGGAGGGCGAGGACGTCTCGCGGCGCAAGGTCGCCGACCGGGGCGTGGGTTTTGTGTTCCAGCAATATGCGCTGTTCAAGCATATGAACGTGGCCGAGAACATCGGCTTTGGCCTCAGCGTGCGTCCCCGGAGCCAGCGCCCCAACCGCGCCGCCATCCGCGCCCGCGCCGAGGAGCTGCTGGGTCTGGTGCAGCTGGAGGGCCTCGGCAATCGCTATCCCGCCCAGCTTTCCGGTGGTCAGCGCCAGCGTGTGGCCCTTGCCCGTGCCCTCGCGATAGAACCGCGCCTGTTATTGCTCGACGAACCCTTCGGCGCGCTGGACGCCAAGGTGCGCAAGGATCTGCGTCGCTGGCTGCGCGAACTGCATGGCCGGCTGGGCATCACCTCGATCTTCGTCACCCACGATCAGGAGGAGGCGCTGGAACTGGCCGACCGGGTGGTGGTGATGAACCAGGGACGCATCGAGCAGGTCGGCACGCCCGAAGAGATCTACATGCACCCGGCCACGCCCTTCGTGTCGCAATTTGTCGGCGAAACCAATCTGCTGCCCGCCGCCAATGGCGCGCCTGATGGTGCTCTGGCCGTCTATGTCCGCCCGCATGAGATCGAGATCGTGAAGTCGGGCGGCGAGGCCCTGCGCGTCGGCAATGTCTTCCGCAAGGGCGGGGTGTGGCGCATCGAGGGGCATCTTGCCGCCGATCAGCGGCTGGTCGAGATCGACGCCGATGCAAGCTCGCCGCCGCCCGCATCCGGCGAGACGATCCTCATCCGCCCAAAACATCTGCGCACCTTCGCGCAAACCGGAGCCGAGCAATGACCAGCCCAGACCAGCCAGCCCAGTCCCCCTCCCCGGCGCTCTCGCCCGACGCCGCCCGCCTGCTGGAGGAGAGCATCGCCAGCGTGCGCGAGGCGCTGCAGGGCCTGCGCTACGGCGCGATCGCGCTCACCGTCCACGAGGGCCGCGTCGTCCAGATCGACGTCACCGAGAAGAAGCGCCTCAAGCCCAACTGAGCTGGCCACCAAAGCGGCGGCACCGTGTTGCCCTCGCCCCCCTCAAACGCGCCGGGGCCAATTGCGCGCTTGATCCCACGGCGCCATGCCGACATGACAGCGGGTAGAGTTTTCACAAACAACCCGAAAGGTCGTCATGGACGACGGTGTTCAGCCCAAGGCTGTGCAAGGCAGTGACATTCAGCGCGATCTGGCCGATTCCGTCCGCGATCCGCAGCTGATACAGGCGGCGCTGGCCCTGCACCGCAACCAGCTGGCCATCGCCGAGCCGTTGCTGAAGGCCTCCCTCAGGCAAAACCCGTTCAACATTGCCGCCATGCGCATGCTGGCCGAACTGGCCGGGCGGATCGCGCGCTATGAGGATGCCGAGAAGCTGTTGCGCCGGGCGCTGGTACTGGCGCCATCCTTCACCCCGGCGCGCTCCAACCTCGCCATGCTGCTCTATCGCACCAGCCGCCTGACCGAGGCGCTGACGGAGCTTGCGCTGGTCGCGCGGGATACGGCTGAGGAAGCCAGCGATCTGCGCGCGGCCGTGCTGGGCCGGATGGGGGAGTTCGACGAGGCGCTGGCGCTTTACGAGACGATTCTCAAGCAGCAGCCCACCGTGGCGGGGCTCTGGCTGTCCTATGGCCATGTGCTGAAAACCGTTGGCCGCCTTGACGAGGGCATTGCCGCCTATCGCCGCGCCATCGCGCTCGCCCCCCGGCTGGGCGATGCCTGGTGGAGTCTGGCCAACCTCAAGACCTTGCGGTTCGGCGACGAGGACATGGCGGCCATGGAAGGCGCCCTTGCCGCACCGGATTTGCGCGACGAGGACCGGTTTCACCTCGAATTCGCGCTGGGCAAGGCTTGGGAGGATGCGGCGGATTGGGAGCGGGCCTTTGCGTTTTATACGCGGGCCAATGCGCATCGGCGCGCCTTGATCCATTATGATGCGGCGGAAACCAGCGCGCGGGTGGATCGCATGATCGCGGCGTTTGATCGCGGGTTTTGCG
>CAIWFP010000012.1 GCA_903911985.1 uncultured Sphingomonadales bacterium | reverse complement strand
TGAAATGGTCAGAAACGGCATCGCCGAATCGCTTGGCCTACCCCGTTCATTTTAGGTCCCGTTCATTTTAGGCCCCATTCATTTTAGGCCCCGTTCAATCTGCCTTAGGAAAGCAAGCCGATGAAAGCCCTTCTTCTCGAAACCACCGAAGGACCGGAAGCCGTCCGCGTTGCCGATGTCGAAACGCCGATGCCCAAGGCGGGCGAAGTGCGTGTCGCCATCAGGGCCGCCTCGATGAACCATCGCGAAATGTGGATCGCGCGCGGACTTTATCCGGGCATGACCCTGCCTTCGACCATGGGTTGCGATGGCGCCGGCGTCGTCGATATGCTGGGCGATGGCGTCAGCGGTGTGGCCATTGGCGACGAGGTGGTGATCTACCCCGGTCTAAACTGGGGACCCAACCGGCACGCCCCGCTGGCCGAATTCGGCCTGCTGGGCATGCCCTTTGCCGGGACCATCGCGGAATATATCTGCGTTCCGGCGGAAAACATCGCCCCCAAGCCCAAGGGCATGAGCTGGCAGGAAGCCGCCGCCACCGTGCTGACTGGGCTGACCGCGTGGCGCGCGCTGATGTTCAAGGGCCAGCTCCAGCCGGGCGAAACGCTGCTGATCAGTGGTATCGGCGGCGGCGTTGCGACATTTGGCCTGGCCTTTGCCGTGGCGCTGGGCGCCAAGGTCTATGTCACCGGCGAAAGTCAGGATGTGCTGGACCGGGCCAGGGAAATGGGCGCGCTGGGCGGGCTGCTCTTCACCGACCCCGAATGGCGCAAGCAGGTGGGCAAGCTGACCGGCGGGATCGACGTCGTGCTGGATGGGGCGCCGGCGCCCAGCTATGCCAATTATGTCCGTGCCATCAACCCGGGCGCGCGCATTGTCATCTACGGCTCGACCGCGGGCGACAAATTTGAAGTGACCGCCACCGGCATCTTCCTCAAAAGTGCCAGCATTGTCGGCAGCCAGGTCGGCGACCCGCAGGATTTCCGCGACATGCTGGCCTTCATCGACAAGCACAATATCAAGCCGGTGATCGAAAAATCCTTCCCGCTGAGCGAGGCGCGCGAGGCGCTCCTCTATCTGGAAGGGCAGCACAAGTTCGGCAAAGTGGTGATCAACGTATGAGCGCCCTGTTCGACCTTTCCGGCAAGACCGCGCTGGTTACCGGCGGCGCGCAAGGGCTTGGCCGGATGATCGCCGAGGGCCTGCTGCGCGCGGGCGCAACCGTGGCCATCACCTCGCGCAAGGCCGATATCTGCGAAGCGGCCGCCGCCGAAATGGGCGCGCTTGGCACCTGCATCGCCCTGCCCTGCGACCTGTCGTCACCCGAAGCCGGCGTCGATCTGGCGGCACGCGTGCGCGCCACATTTGGCGGCAAGCTCCATGTGATCGTCAACAATGCCGGCAAAACCTGGGGCGGGCCGGTGGACAGCTTCCCCGACAAGGCATGGCCCGGCGTGCTGATGGTCAATGTGCAGGCACCGTTCACGCTCATTCGCGAACTGCTGCCCGAACTGACTGCCGCGGCATCGAGCGACGATCCCGCCCGCGTCATCAACATCGGCTCCGTCGCCGGCAAGGTTACCGAACGGCTGAGCGCCTATTCCTATTCGGCCAGCAAGGCGGCGATTCACATGTTGAGCCGCGATCTGGCCGGTGATCTGGCCAGTCGCAACATCAACGTCAACGTCGTCTTGCCCGGCTTTTTCCCGACCAAGATGACCGCGCATATGCGCGATGACGAGGAGGTCGATCCGACCGTCCTCGCGCATATCCCGATGCACCGCATGGGCCGCGCGGACGAGATTGCCGGGACGATCGTCTTCCTCGCCTCGCGCGCGGGTGCCTATGTCACCGGGGCCGAAATTCCGGTTGATGGCGGTCTGGTCGGCTGCGGCTGACGCGCGGCGTGTTCGTTTTTCCTATCCTAGGAAAGGCCATGCACGGGCGCTGTCGCGCCAATCAGGTTGGGCAGGCACGCAAGACGGCCTGCAAGGGGAGTGTGCCATTTTGTCAGGGATGAGCGAAGATCTGGCGCGGATGCGCATCAGCGTCAGCCCGCCAGCCGATATGCTGCTGAAGTCATGGGACAGCTTCCCGGACAAGGAGGCGATGGTCTTTCCTTCCGGTCGGCGGACCTATGATGACATCTCCCGCGCGGTGATCCGCCGCGCTTGCGGGCTGATGGCGCTGGGCATCAAGCATGGCGACCATGTCGGCATCCTGCTGCCGTCGGGCATCGAGTTTGTCGAGACGCTGTTCGCGGTATCGATGGTGGGCGGTGTCGCGGTGCTGATGAACGCGCGCTATCGGGCGCCGGAAGTGCGCTATGTTGTGGAGAACGCCGATCTGGTCGCGGTGGTCACCAACAGCGAAGCGGATGATTTCGTCGATTTTGTCGCGCGTTTGACAGAGGCTTTTCCGGCGCTGGCGCAATGCGGCGATCCGCTTGCGCTTGAACTGCCCGAAGTGCCGAAATTGCGCCGGTTGATCCTGCACGGTGGCCGAAGCGCGCCCGGCTTCGTTGATCAGGCCGGTTTTGACCGGGCCGCCGCAACCGTCAGCGAGACCGCTGTTCACAAGGCGCGGCTCGGCGTGCGCCTGCGCGATACCTGCATGATCCTCTACACCTCGGGCACCTCGGCGCAGCCCAAGGGCTGCCTGCTGAGCAACGAGGCGATCTGCCGCGAGACCAGCAACCTGGCGCGCAACCGCTGGGCCTTTACGCAGGACGAGCGGGTGTGGTCGCCGATGCCGCTGTTCCATATCGCCGCGATGCTGGCGATGCTGGGGGCGATCGAGGTCGGCGGCACCTATATCGGCCAGCCCCATTTCGATCCGGGCGAGAGCCTGCGCCAGATTGCCGCCGAAAAGGCGACCATGGTGTTCCTGCCCTTTGTCACCTTCCATCAGGCGATGATCGCCCATCCCGACTGGGACAAGACCGACATGACCTCGGTCCGGCTGATGAACAGCTGTTTCAGCCAGATGCCAAAGGCGGTGGGCGATGCCTATCGCGCCAAGATGCCGAACGCCTTGCAGGTTGGCACTTTCGGCATGTCCGAGGCTTGCGGCGTGGTCACCACCGGCGGCTACGACATGGATCCGGAACTGGGCTTTGAAGCCCTCGGCTATCCGCTCAGCGGCGTTTCGGTGCGCATCGTCGATCCTGAAACCGGTGGCGAAGCCGCCGTTGGCGGGCGCGGCGAGGTGTGGATCCGGGGTTACAACCTGCTTGACGGCTACTACCGCGATCCGGCCAAGACCGCCGAGGCGCTGGATAGCGAGGGCTGGTATCATTCCGGCGATATCGCCTCGCTCGACGAGCACGGTCATCTGCGGTTCCACGGCCGCTTCAAGGACATGCTGAAGGTCGGCGGCGAAAATGTCGCGGCGGCCGAAGTGGAGGCGGTGTTGTCGGCCCATGCGGCGGTCGAACTGGCGCAAGTGGTCGGCATCCCCGATGCCCGGCTGGCCGAAGTGCCGGCGGCCTATGTTAAGCTGCATGGCGATGGCCGGGCGACCGCCGACGAGCTGATCGCCTATGTCAGCGAAAGGATCGCCTCGTTCAAGGTTCCGCGCCATGTGCGTTTCCTTGACGAATGGCCGATGTCGGCGTCCAAGATACAGAAGTTCAAGCTCCGCCAGCAATTGATGGCCGAACTTGGGCTGACGGACTGAGGGGGCGGACATGCGCATTATCATCACCGGCGCTGCCAGCGGCATTGGCCGGGCCGTGGCCGAAATGCTGGCGGCCGAACCCGGCGCCCACCAGATGCTGCTGACCGACCGCGATGGCGAGGGGCTGGCGCAGGTCGCGGGCGCCATTGGCCCGGCTGCCGCCACCTGTGTGGCGGATCTGTCCTCTGCCGATTGCGGCGATGTGATCGTCGCCGCCGCGCTGGCCCACATGGGCGGGGTCGATGGGGTGGTCAGCAACGCCGGGATCATCGCCGGTGCGCCGCTGGTCGATCAGACGGTTGACCTGTTCGACCGGATCTACGCGATAAACACCCGCGCCACATGGCTGCTGGCCAAGGCGGCCCATCCGCATCTGGCCGCCAGTCGTGGTGCCTTCGTGGCCACCGCCTCCATGTCGGCCACCCAGCCAACGCCGGGTCTTGGCTTCTATTCATCCAGCAAGGCCGCGCTGCTGATGCTGATACGCCAGTTGGCGCTGGAATGGGGGCCGGACGGCATCCGCTGCAACACGGTGTCGCCGGGGCCAACCTACACGCCGATGACCAAGGCCGGCTATGACGACGCCGACCGCCGCGCCCAGCGCGAGGCGATGATCCCGCTGGGCAAGCTGGGCATGGCCGAGGATGTCGCTGACGCCATCCTGTTTCTGCTCAGCCCCAGGGCCGGGCACATCACCGGCATCGATATCCTTGTCGATGGCGGCATGAGCAACAATTTGATGCCGGCCACCGGCAGCGGAACCGGCCAGAAGGCCAGCAAATAGCTTTCTTATTTCTCGGAGAATATCATGCGCCTCGCACGTGTAACCAAGGATGGCCAGATTGGACTGGCGGCCAAGTCTGGCGATAAGGTGACCATCGCCTATGGCGCCGATATCGCTGATCTCGACGGCCACATTGCCGCCGGCACTCTGGCCGAGGCGGGCGCCAGGGCGGCGGGCGGCGAGGCGGTGAATGAAGCCGACCTTACCTTCCTTGCCCCCGTCGTGCGCCCGTCGAAGATCATCTGCCTTGGCCTCAACTATCGCGACCACGCCGAGGAATCCGGCCTTGGCATTCCCGAATTCCCGGTGCTGTTCGGGCGGTTTGCCTCCAGCCTGATCGGCCATGGCGCGCCGATCATCCTGCCCAAGGTCTCGGAGCAGCTCGACTGGGAAGCCGAACTGGTGGCGGTGCTGTCAAAGGGCGGCAAGAACATCGCCGAGGCCGATGCTCTGAACCATGTCGCGGGCTATTCGGTGTTCAACGACGCCTCGATCCGTGACTACCAGCTGCGCACGCCGCAGTGGACTGCCGGCAAGAACTTCGATGACACCGGCGCCTTCGGCCCCTGGCTGGTCACGCCCGAGGAACTGCCGGCCGGTGCCGCCGGATTGAAGATCGAATGCCGCGTTAACGGTCAGGTGATGCAGTCGTCGAACACCGGCAACCTCATCTTTGACGTCGCCAGGACCATTTCGCTGCTGTCCAGCTTCATGACACTGGAAGCCGGTGATGTGCTGGTGATGGGCACGCCCGGCGGCGTGGGTGTCGCGCGCAATCCACAGGTGTGGATGAAGGCGGGCGATGTCTGCGAAGTCGAGATCGAGGGCGTTGGTCTCCTCAGCAACCCCATCGTCGCCGAATAGGAACACAACCGCCTGCCCCAACAAGGGAGGCTATCGTGCAGGAGAGAATGATGAAGCGCCCGAACGTTCTGGCTATCCATTCCATCGACCACTTCGCGCTGGAAGTGCCCGATCTGGAGGAAGCGCGCCGGTTTTATGAAACCTTCGGCCTCGACGTGCGCGACGAGGCGGGCGGTCTGGCGCTTTACACCTTTGGCCATCCGCATTGCTGGGGCCGCCTGTTCAAGGCGGCGGCCAAGCGGCTGCATTACATCTCTTTCGGCATTTACGCCGAGGATGAGGCCGCCTTTGCCGCCCATCTCGATGCGCGCGGCATGGCCCGCATCGCCCCCCCGGCAGGCGCCAGCGCGGACGGCATCTGGTTTGCCGGCTTTGATGGCCTGCCGCTCAACATTCGCGTCGCCGACAAGGTGACGGCGAGCGCCAAGACCGCTTTCTCCAACCCTTCGGCACCGGCCGGGGCCACGGGCGCGGTGTTCAATTCCTCGGCGCCGAAAACACACCCGCGCCGCATGTCGCACTTCGCCATCTTCACCACCGATGTGATCGCGGCAACCGCATGGTACGAGCAGGCGCTGGGCCTGCGCCTGTCGGATGGCAGCGGGCCGGTGGTGGCCTTCCTCCACGGCGCCCACGGCAGCGATCATCACCTGCTGGCGCTGGTGGGCTCCAGCCATCGCGGCCTGCATCACAGCAGCTGGGATGTCGGCTCCATTCAGGAAGTCGGGCTGGGTTCGGCGCAAATGCTGCGCGCCGGTTACACCAGGGGCTGGGGCGTGGGCCGCCATGTTCTGGGCGCCAACTATTTCTACTACGCCAGCGATCCATGGGGCAGCCATGCCGAATATTCGGCGGATATCGATTATATCCCGGCCGACTTTGACTGGCCCGCCAACCCCGCTCACGATCCGGGTGACAGCTTCTACCTGTGGGGCCCAAACCTGCCCGAAGGATTTATCGACAATACCGAACCAGCCGGAGCCTGAGCGATGACAACATTTGTGCTGATGCACGGCGGCGGAATGGGTGGCTGGACATGGAAGTTTTGCCGCGAAATTCTCGAATCCAAGGGCCACAAGGTCTATACACCCACCTTCACCGGCTTTGGTGAGCGCGAACACCTCATCAGCCGCGGCGCCGGCAATGAGACCCATGTGCTGGATATCGTCAATGTCCTCAAATTCGAGGACCTGAGCGATGTCGTGCTGGTCGCCCATTCCTATGCCGGAACGGTGGCGCCGGGCGTGGTTGCCAAGGCGGGCGAACGGGTGGCGCGGGTGATCTACCTTGATGCCATCATCGCCCATGCCGGCGAACGCATCGCCTCGCTGATGGGCTTTGCCAGCGAGGCGGACGCCGCCGGGCTCGATGCCATGCTGGAGGCGGGCGAAGGCCCGATCGGTTCGGGCGTCCATCTGCAACAGCGCGAAATGGCCAAGACGCATCCGCACATGATGGACCCGGCCCGGGAGAAATGGCTGCTCGACCACCTGTCGGACCAGCCGATGCGCGCCACCAGTTGCGCCATTGCCGTGGGTTCGGAAGCGATCAAGCTGCCCGTGGACTACGTCGCGGCCAAGCACACCATCATGACCGCCATGCATGATCGCGCCCGCGCGCTTGGCTGGCCGGTGCATGAACATCTCGGCGACCACGCCTTCAACGTCGGCGACCCGGAAGGCGTGTGCGACATCATTCTGGGGATCGTCGGCTGATGGATATTTCCGGTCTGTTTTCGGTCAGGGACCGCGTCGCGCTGGTCACCGGGGGAAGCGCGGGCATTGGCCGCATGATCGCCTCCGGTCTCGCGGGCGCGGGCGCGCGGGTCTATATCTGCGCGCGCAATGCCGAAAAGGTGGCGGCGGCCGCGGCGGAAATGGGCGGCAACGTCATCGGCCTTGCCGCCGATGTCTCCACCGTTGAAGGCATCGCCAAGCTGGTCGAACAGATCGCCGCGCGCGAACCGGCGCTGCATATTCTGGTCAACAACGCCGGAACGCTGAGCGACGCGCCGATCGATGATTTCAGCGAGGACCAGTGGGACAGCGTCATTGATCTCAACCTCAAGTCGCCATTCTTCCTGCTGCAAAAGCTGCTGCCCCTGCTGCGCGCGGGTGGTTCGCCGGAGCGCCCATCCAGCGTTATCAACATCGGCTCGGTCGGCGCGCTGAAGATCGGCCCGCGCGAGGTTTATAGCTATCAGGCATCCAAAAGCGCGATCCACTGGCTGACCAAATCGCTGGCCAAGAAGCTGGCGCCCCGGAACATCACCGTCAACGC
This sequence comes from uncultured Sphingomonadales bacterium, assembly GCA_903911985.1. Taxonomy (GTDB): domain Bacteria; phylum Pseudomonadota; class Alphaproteobacteria; order Sphingomonadales; family Sphingomonadaceae; genus Novosphingobium. The sequence continues at coordinate 1,746 of CAIWFP010000012.1, read as the reverse complement.
CATCGCCCCCGGCTTCTTCGAGAGCGACATGACGGTGATTACCGATGATGCCATGCGCAAGATGGTGGAATCCATGGTTCCGCGCGGCCGCACCGGCACGCCCGAAGACATGGCTGGCGCCGCGATCTACCTCGCCTCGCGCGCGGGGGCCTATGTTACCGGGTCGGTGATCGCGGTCGAAGGCGGCCTTTCGATATAGTTCACCTGACTTCCGATAGGTTGTCAGCACCGCCCGGAAAGGCATGTTCGCATCATGGATTTCAACCTCACCGAAGAACAGACCGCCTTCCGCGACATGGTGCGCCGCTGGGTGAACGCGGAGCTTCCCAAGGATCTCATGCGCAAGCTTGAGGCCGACGAGGAAAATTACCCCTACCTCATCTGGGACAAGCTGAAGGAGCAGGGCTTCTTCGGCATCGGCATCCCCGAGGAATACGGCGGGCTTGGCGGCGATGTCGTCATGCAGATGATCTTCGCGCGCGAAATGGCGCGCACCGCGGGCGGCTTGCTGTGGGTCTGGGGCCTCACCTCTTTCGGCGGTGCCAAGACGCTGACCGTGGCCGGGACCGAGGAGCAGCGCCAAAAGTGGCTGCCCGAAATGGCGGCCGGCAATTTGCGCGTGTCGCTGTCGATGACCGAGCCCGATGGCGGCACCGATGTGCTGGGCGCGATGAAGACTTATGCCGACAAGGTTGACGGCGGCTGGGTGATCAACGGCGCCAAGATGTGGACCACCGGGGCAAAGGCCGCCGACCGCTTGCTGGTCCTCACCCGGTCTGACCGCAATGCGGTCAAAAAGCACCATGGGCTGACCGCGTTTTTCGTCGACGCCAAATCACCCGGCATTACCGCCACCCTGCTGCCAAAGCTGGGCATGCGCGCGATGGGCAGTTGCTCGGTCAGCTATGACAACGTCTTCGTCCCCGACAGCGATGTGCTGGGCGAGCCGCACATGGCATGGGGCGCAATGCTGCCCAGCCTCAACAACGAACGGATCATGGTCGGCGCCCAGTGCCTTGGCGCGATTGACGGCGTGCTGGAAGACGCGCTGGCTTACATGATGCAGCGCAAGGCCTTCGGCAAGCTGATCGGCCAGTTCCAGATCCTGCAGCATTACATCGCCGACATTGCCACCTCGCAGAAGCTGACCGAACTGCTGCTGTATAACGTCGCCTGGATGCAGGCCAATGGCATGCCCTGTGGCAATGAGGCGAACATGCTGAAGATGGTCGCCACCGAAAACGCGGTGAAGGCGGCCGACCTTGGCATCCAGATTCTGGGCGGCATGGGCTATTCGGCGGAAACCGACATGCAGCGGTACTGGCGCGATCATCGTATTTTGCGGATGACGCCGATCTCGAACGAAATGGTGCGCAACACCATCGCCGAGAATCTCGGGCTTCCCCGCTCCTTTTAAGAGGCTTTTGCGATGGACGAACTTCCCCCCGCACCCGCGGTTGCCGGCACCTCGCTGGATGGCACGAAGATATTCACGATCAGCGCGGAGGAAAACGCCGCCCTGTGTCGTTCCACCGGGGTCGAGCCTGCCGCCGATGGCAGCGCGCATCCGATCTACTACTACATCGCCACGCAGGTCGCGATGGGCAAGACCGTGGCGGGCGTGTGCGAGACCTGCGAGTTTGACGTCGACGACGGGCCGATGATGGGTTCATCGGGCGTGCGCTTCACCAAACCGCTGATGGTGGGTGAAAGCTATAAGGTCACCGGCGAAATCCTCAGTCTGGT
>CAIWFP010000011.1 GCA_903911985.1 uncultured Sphingomonadales bacterium | reverse complement strand
GGCTGGCGAGGTGCTGATCGAGATCATGGCCACGGGCATCTGCCACACCGATGCCTAACCCTGGACGGGCTGGACAGCGAGGGCCTGTTCCCCTGTGTGCTGGGGCATGAGGGCGCAGGGATCGTGCGCGAGGTGGGGGTTGGCGTGACCAGCCTTCGCCCGGGCGATCATGTCATCCCGCTCTACACGCCGGAATGCCGCCAGTGTAAGTCGTGCCTTTCGGGCAAGACCAATCTGTGCACCGCCATCCGCGCCACGCAAGGCAAGGGGGTGATGCCCGATGGCACCTCCCGCTTCAGCTACAAGGGCCAGACCATCTATCACTACATGGGCTGCTCCACCTTTTCTAACTTCACCGTGCTGCCCGAAATCGCCGTGGCCAAAATCCGCGAGGACGCGCCGTTCCAGACCAGCTGCTACATCGGCTGCGGCGTTACCACCGGCGTCGGCGCGGTGGTCAACACCGCCAAGGTGCGCCCCGGCGACACGGTGGTGGTGTTCGGGCTTGGCGGTATTGGCCTGAACGTCATTCAGGGCGCGCGCATGGCCGGGGCGGACCGGATCGTCGGCGTCGACATCAACGACACCAAGGAAGAATGGGGCCGCCGCTTTGGCATGACCGATTTCGTGAACCCCAAAACCACGCCCAATGTGGTGGAGCATCTGGTGGCGATGCTGGACGGCGGGGCGGATTACAGCTTCGATTGCACCGGCAATACCGATGTCATGCGCCAGGCGCTGGAATGCTGCCACCGGGGCTGGGGCCAGTCGATCATCATCGGCGTGGCCGAGGCGGGGCGCGAGATCGCCACCCGCCCGTTCCAGCTGGTGACGGGCCGCGTGTGGAAGGGCAGCGCCTTTGGCGGCGCCAGGGGCCGCACCGATGTGCCCAGGATCGTCGACTGGTACATGAATGGCAAGATCGAGATCGACCCGATGATCACCCATGTCCTCACGCTGGAGGAGATAAACGACGCCTTCACCCTGATGCACGAGGGCAAGAGCATCCGCAGCGTGGTGGTGTTCTAGGCGTGACCCCTGCGGACAGCCTTGATGCTATCCTTGCCGCCCATGCCGGACGCGAGGGGGCCTTGCTGCCCATTCTGCATGATTGTAGCACGGCATTCGGCTGCGTGAGCGCGGATGCGGAGGCGCGGATCGCTATGGCGCTGAACCTGTCCCGCGCCGAGGTGCATGGGGTCGTCAGCTTCTACCACGATTTCCGCGAGCGGGCGGATGCGCGCCCCTGTGTGCAGATCTGCCGGGCGGAGGCCTGTCAGGCGCGGGGCGTGGAGGCTCTGATCGCCGGGGCCGAACAGTCGGCGGGCGACAAGGTGCGGCTGGAGCCGGTCTATTGTCTCGGCCTGTGTGCGGTGGGACCGGCGGCCAGAGTGGTTACAAGTGGCATGGGCGATACGCTGCACGCAAGGCTGGACGGGGCGGCATTGGCCCGCCTTATCGCGGCCCAGATCGGGGCGGCATGATGCTTGTGCGCATCTCCAGCGACGCGGTGGCGCTGGCCTGCGGGGCCGATGCGGTGGCGGCGGCATTTGTCGCGGCGGGCTGCGTGGTGGAACGGGTCTCGGGCTGGGGCATGCACTGGCTGGAGCCGCTGGTGGAGATTGGGGGCGAGGGCTTCGGCCCGGTGGCGCCCGGGGATGTGCCGTCCGTTCTCGCTGGCCGCAGTCCCCTTGGCATTGGCCCCATCGCCGGGCATCCCTTCATCGCCCGGCAAACGCGGCTGACCTTCGCGCGGGCCGGGCGCATCCGGCCGCTGTCGCTTGCGGATTACGCGGCCACCGGCGGTTGGCAGGGGCTGGAGCGCGCGCGAAGCCTCTCGCCCGGGGCGGTGGTCGAGGAGGTGATCCAGTCTGCCTTGCGCGGTCGCGGCGGGGCGGGCTTTCCCGCTGGCATCAAGTGGCAGACCGTGGCGCAGGCCGCTGGCGCAAGGAAGTTCATCGTCTGCAACGCCGACGAAGGTGACAGCGGCACCTTTGCCGACCGGATGGTGATGGAAGGCGACCCCTTTGCCCTGATCGAGGGCATGGCCATCGCCGCCCATGCCACCGGCGCCCTTGCGGGCTATATCTACATCCGCAGCGAATATCCCCACGCCATCGCCACCATGCGGGCGGCCATCGCGCTCGCTGGAACGCGCATCGCGCCCTTCACCGTGGAACTGCGGATGGGGGCGGGTGCCTATGTCTGCGGCGAGGAGACGGCGCTGCTCAATTCCATCGAGGGCAAGCGCGGTGTGGTGCGGGCCAAGCCGCCGCTGCCCGCCCTCTCCGGCCTGTTCGGCTGCCCCACGGTGGTGAACAATGTGCTGACGCTGGCGGCGACCGCGCATATTCTGCGCGCCGACGATGACAAGGGCGGCGGCGCGGCGCACTATGCCGCGCTGGGTGTGGGGCGGTCGAGGGGCACCATGCCGGTGCAACTGGCTGGCAACATCCTTCGCGGCGGTCTGGTCGAGGTGCCCTTTGGCATCACCCTTGGCGAATTGATCCATGATTTTGGCGGCGGTACCGCTTCTGGCCGTCCGGTGAAGGCCGCTCAGGTGGGTGGGCCGCTGGGTGCCTATATTCCGCCAGACCAATTTCATCTGCCGCTCGATTACGAGGCCTTCGCCGCCGCCGACGCGCTTATCGGCCATGCCGGGGTGGTGGTGTTCGACGACACGGCTGACATGGGGGCGCTCGCCCGCTTCGCCATGCAATTCTGCGCGGTGGAAAGCTGCGGCAAATGCACGCCGTGCCGCATCGGCTCCACGCGCGGGGTTGAACTGATCGACCGGATCCGCGCCGGGAATACGGCACCGGACGCGCTGGCCAGCCAGCCGCAGATGCGCAACGCCCCCAAGACCACCCCCACCCGCGAGGCCGACATCGCCCTGCTAACGGATCTGTGCGACACGATGCGCGCCGCCTCGCTCTGCGCGCTGGGGGGCTTCACGCCCTATCCGGTGCTCTCGGCGCTGCGGCACTGGCCAGAAGATTTTGGCCCAGATTTTGGCCAGGACTTTGGCCCGGATTTTGGCGCATGATCGGCGGTGTGATAGGCTGCGTCATGGTGGAGACAGACCATGGGCTATGAGCCACAAATCGATCTTGGTACACCGCCCGCTGTGCGGGATGGGGGAACGCCGCCCGCAGTAAAGGCGGGGACGGGCGTTACCCTGACCATCGACGGGCGCGAAGTCAGTGTGCCCGAAGGCACCAGCGTGATGCGCGCCGCAGCCCTCGTGGGCGGCGCCATCCCCAAGCTCTGCGCCACCGACAGCCTGGAGGCTTTCGGGTCCTGCCGCATGTGCCTTGTCGAGGTGGAAGGCATGCGCGGCACGCCGGCCAGCTGCACCACCCCGGTGGCCCAGGGCATGGCGGTGCGCACCCATTCGCCCCGGCTGGAAAAACTGCGCCGGGGGGTGATGGAGCTTTACATCTCCGATCACCCGCTCGATTGCCTGACCTGCGGCGCCAACAATGATTGCGAGTTGCAGGATACCGCCGCGCAGGTGGGCCTGCGTGATGTGCGCTATGGCTATGGCGGCGAAAATCATCTGGAGGCGGAGAAGGACAGCTCCAACCCCTATTTCTCTTTCGATGCCGCCAAATGCATCGTCTGCTCGCGCTGTGTGCGGGCCTGTGACGAGGTGCAGGGCACGCTGGCGCTGACCATCAGCGGGCGTGGCTTTGCCTCACAGGTCAGCGCGGGGCAGGCGGGCGACAGCTTCCTCTCCAGCGATTGCGTGTCTTGCGGCGCCTGTGTGCAGGCCTGCCCCACGGATGCGCTGAACGAGAAATCCGTGGCGCGGATGGGCAAGCCCGAACGATCCGTCATCACCACCTGCGCCTATTGTGGCGTGGGTTGCACCTTCCGCGCGGAAATGCGGGGAGAGCAACTGGTGCGCATGGTGCCGTGGAAGGATGGCAAGGCCAACCGGGGGCATAGCTGCGTCAAGGGCCGCTTTGCCTGGGGGTATGCCAACCATGCGGATCGCGTGCGCAAGCCGATGATCCGTGAAAGCATCGACCAGCCGTGGCGCGAGGTGGGCTGGGACGAGGCGCTCTCCTTCACCGCCAGCCGGCTCACGGCGATCAAGGCGAAGCATGGCGCGCGGGCGCTTGGCGGCATCACCTCCAGCCGCTGCACCAACGAGGAGGTGTTCCTCGTGCAGAAGCTGATCCGCAGCACCTTTGGCAGCAACAATGTCGATACCTGCGCGCGGGTGTGCCACTCGCCCACCGGCTATGGCTTGAAAACCAATTTCGGCACTTCGGCGGGCACGCAGGATTTCGACAGCGTCGAGCAGGCGGACGTTATTCTGGTGATTGGCGCCAACCCCACAGACGCGCATCCGGTGTTCGCGTCGCGGATGAAGCGGCGCATTCGTCAGGGCGCCAAGCTAATCGTCATCGACCCGCGCCGGATAGATCTGGTGCGCAGCCCCCACATCGAGGCGGCGCACCACCTGCCGCTGCAGCCGGGCACCAATGTCGCGGTGCTGACCGCCATGGCCCATGTTATCGTGACCGAAGGCCTGGCCGACGAGGCCTTCATCCGCGAACGTTGCGACTGGGACGAGTATCAGGACTGGGCACGGTTTGTCGCGGATGCGCGTCATTCTCCCGAGGTGCTGGAGGCGGTGAGCCGGGTGCCCGCCGCCGAACTGCGCGCGGCGGCGCGGTTGTACGCCACCGGCGGGCCCGGTTGGGCATCCGCCCATAGCCGCAAACCAAACGCGGCGATCTATTACGGCCTCGGCGTTACCGAACACTCGCAAGGCTCCTCCACGGTGATGGCCATTGCCAACCTCGCCATGGCCACCGGCAATATCGGCCGGGCGGGCGTGGGGGTGAACCCGCTGCGCGGCCAGAACAATGTGCAAGGCAGCTGCGATATGGGCAGCTTCCCGCATGAGTTCTCGGGCTATCGCCATGTTTCCGATGCGACAACCCGCGCCCTGTTCGAGGCGGAATGGGGCACCACGCTCGACGCCGAGCCGGGGCTGCGCATTCCCAACATGTTCGATGCCGCGCTCGATGGCTCGTTCCGCGCCATCTATATTCAGGGCGAGGATATCCTCCAGTCCGACCCGGATACCCGCCATGTCGCGGCGGGGCTGGCGGCGATGGAACTGGTCATCGTCCACGACCTGTTCCTCAACGAGACCGCCAATTACGCTCATGTCTTTCTGCCCGGCTCGACCTTCCTCGAAAAGACCGGCACCTTCACCAATGCCGAGCGCCGCATCCAGATGGTGCGCCGGGTGATGGAGCCGGCCAATGGGGCGGGTGGGCCGGGTTTGGAAGACTGGCAGGTAACGCAGGCGCTGGCCAATGCGCTGGCGGTGGACGGGGGCGGCCTCGGCTGGGATTATAGCGACAGCGCCCAGATCATGGACGAGATCGCCCGTCTCACCCCCAGCTTCTCCGGGGTTTCCCACGCAAGGCTAACGGCGGCAGGCTCGCTGCAATGGCCGGTGAACGAGGCCCACCCCGATGGCAGCCCGATCATGCATGTCGATGGCTTCGCGCGGGGGCCGAATGGCAAGGGGCGGGGCAAATTCGTGATCGCCGATTACATCCCCACCGACGAGAAAACCGGCCCGCGCTTTCCGCTGCTGCTCACCACCGGGCGCGTGCTCAGCCAGTATAACGTCGGCGCGCAAACCCGGCGTACCGAAAACAGCCTGTGGCATGGCGAGGATGTGCTGGAAATCTCGGCCGTGGATGCCGAAAACCGGGGCATAGCCAATGGTGACTGGGTGAATCTGGCCAGCCGCAAGGGCGACATTG
>CAIWFP010000010.1 GCA_903911985.1 uncultured Sphingomonadales bacterium | reverse complement strand
CCGCCGCCCGCCGCTCGGCATAGTGGGCACTTCTGGCCAGTTCGTCGATGATTTCTGGCGCGACGAAATCCGCCACGCGCATGCCATAGGGCGTGACATCGCGGCCCGGCCCATAAAGATTGGCGCGCCGCACCTCCAGCGGATCGCGCGCCACGGCGCCCGCGACATGATCCATGATCCGCTCTATCGCCAGCATGCCCTGCGGCCCGCCAAAGCCGCGAAAGGCCGTGTTCGAAACCGTGTGGGTGCGCAGCCGGTGCGAGACAATCTCGACATGGGGCAGGTAATAGCAATTGTCGGAGTGGAACATCGCCCGGTCGTTGATCGCCGCCGAGAGATCGGCACTGGCCCCGCAGCGGGACGCGAGGTCCAGCCTGAGGGCGCTGATGACGCCCGCCTCTTCGAAGCCCACCTCATAGGCGACGGTAAAGTCATGCCGTTTGCCGGTGATGGCCATGTCGTCGTCGCGATCATAGCGCAGCTTGGCGGGCCGCCCCGTGCGGGCGGAGACCAGCGCGGTGGCACAGGCAAGCGCGGCGGCCTGCGTCTCCTTGCCGCCAAAGGCCCCGCCCATGCGGCGCACCTCCACGGTCACATCGGCGCTTTGCCGAGCCAGCAGATGGGCCACGAGATGCTGCACCTCGCTGGGGTGCTGGGTGGAGCAATGGATATGGACCGTGCCGTCCTCTCCCGGCAGGGCCATGGCCACCTGCCCCTCAAGGTAGAAATGCTCCTGCCCGCCCATGGTGAGCGTGCCGGTCAGGCGCTGCGCCGCCTGTGCCAGAGCGGCCTCGGGCTCGCCCCTCCGCATGGTCTGCGGGGGTTCGATGATGCTGCCGGCGGCCCGCGCCTCGGCGATGGTGAGCAGCGCGGGGAGCGTTTCGACCTCCACCCGCGCCAGCCGGGCGGCGCGGCGGGCGGCATCGCGGGTTTCGGCGGCGACGATGAACAGGGGTTGGCCGTGGAACAGGATGGTATCCACCGCCAGCAGGGGCTCGTCATGCACCACCGGGCCGATAGTGTTCGCGCCCGGAATATCGCTGGCGGTGAGCACCTGAACCACGCCCGGCGCCGCGCGCACCGGGGCAAGGTCGAGCGAGAGGATCCGCCCATGGGCCGCCGGTGCCAGCCCGAAGGCCAGATGCAGCAGACCCGGCGGCTCCGGCAGATCATCGACATAGGCGGCCGAGCCGGTCACATGGCCCCGGGCGCTGTCATGCGCGGTTGCGCGGTGAACCTGCCCCATCTGCTCAGCCATCGAGCAGCCCCCCGGACAGGACAGATATCGGCTCATCGGGATGCAGGCTCTCAAGCCACAGACGGCGCAGCAGATTGCCCGCCACCTCTTGCCGATAGGCCGAAGAGCCGCGCAGATCATCGAGTGGCTGATAATCGCCGCGCAGGGCATCCATCGCCGCTTCCACGCTGGCCTCACTCCAGCCGCCCGCGATCAGCGCCGCCTCGCAGGCCGGGGCCCTTGCGGGAATGCCCGCCATGCCGCCAAAGGCGATGCGCGCGGCGGTGAGTTTGTCGCCATCAAGCGCCAGATGAAACGCGCCGCATACCGCCGAAATGTCGCTGTCGAACCGCTTGGCCAGCTTGGTGACGCGAAACAGCGCGTCTGGCACCGGGCGGGGGATAAACAGGCTTTCGACAAATTCGCCCGGCTGCAGGTCCTGCTGGCCATAGGCGATGAAGAAGGCCTCCAGCGGCAGCACCCGCCGCTTTGCCCCGCGCCGCAAACGAACCTGCGCCCCCAGCGCGATGAGCGCGGGCGGCATGTCGCCGATGGGCGAGCCGTT
>CAIWFP010000009.1 GCA_903911985.1 uncultured Sphingomonadales bacterium | reverse complement strand
GGGAATGGTGCCGGCTAGAGGATTCGAACCCCTGGCCCCCTGATTACAAATCAGGTGCTCTACCAACTGAGCTAAGCCGGCAACACTGGGGCCCATAGACGCTGGATGCGGGATTGGTCCAGTCTTTTGAACGGGTCGCGGGGCGGAAGCTTCCTGTCTTACAAAGGGTGCGGGCTTGGGCTATCCTGTGGGGGATGGCCGATCTTTTTGCTTCCGATGACGATGTGGCGCGGCCTGTGTCCCCCGGGGGTGCGCTGGCGGCCCCGCTGGCTGAACGCTTGCGGCCAGCAATCCTTGCCGAGGTGGTGGGGCAGGAGCATCTGACCGGGCCGGAAGGCGCGATAGGCCGGATGGTGGCGGCGGGGCGTCTGTCCTCGATCATTCTGTGGGGGCCGCCGGGGACGGGCAAGACCACCATCGCCCGGCTGCTGGCCGATGCCGTGGGCATGCGCTTCGCGGCGATTTCGGCGGTGTTTTCGGGCGTGGCGGATTTGAAGAAGGCCTTTGCCGAGGCGGAAGGGGCGCTGGCCATGCATGGGCGGCGCACGCTGTTGTTCGTCGACGAGATCCATCGGTTCAACCGGGCGCAGCAGGATGGCTTCCTGCCTTACGTGGAGAAGGGCGTCGTCACGCTGGTGGGGGCGACGACGGAGAACCCCAGTTTCGCGCTGAACGCGGCCTTGCTGAGCCGGGCGCAGGTGTTGATTTTGCACCGGCTGTCGGCGGAGGCTCTGGCGACTTTGCTGGGGCGGGCCGAGGAGGCGGAAGGGGTGGCGCTGCCGCTGACGCAAGCGGCGCGCGAGGCGCTGGTGGCCAGTGCCGATGGCGATGGGCGGTTTCTGCTCAATCAGGTCGAGACGCTCTATGGCGCGAGCCTGTTTGCGCCGCTGGACCCCGCCGGGTTGGGGCAGTTTTTGCAGCGGCGGGTGGCGGTCTATGACAAGGACAGGGACGGGCATTACAACCTGATCTCGGCCCTGCATAAGTCCTTGCGCGGCTCGGATGCGCAGGCGGCGCTGTACTGGCTGGCGCGGATGTTGACGGCGGGGGAGGAGCCTTTGTTCCTGCTGCGGCGGCTGGTGCGGTTCGCCTCGGAAGATGTGGGACTGGCTGATCCGCAGGCGCTGGTGCAATGCCTTGCCGCCAAGGATGCCTATCAGTTTCTGGGGTCCCCCGAGGGGGAGCTGGCGATTGTGCAGGCCTGCCTTTATCTGGCGACGGCGCCTAAATCGAACGCGGCCTATGTGGCGCAGAAGGCCAGTTTTGCCGCCGCGCGCGAGACCGGATCGCTGGCGCCGCCCGACAATATTCTGAACGCGCCGACCAGGCTGATGAAGGATATCGGCTATGGCAAGGGCTATGCTTATGACCACGACGCGCCGGACGGGTTTTCTGGCGCGAATTACTGGCCCGAAGGAATGGAAGCCCGCGAGTGGTATCGCCCCGTGGAGCGCGGGTTCGAGCGCGAGGTGCTGCGGCGGATGGAGTGGTGGGACAGGAAACGCCGGGAGCGTGGGGGCGGGGATGAGTAGGTTTTGAAGGGTAGGGTTTGAGGGGTAGGTACGAGGGACCGGGAGTATCGTGTGAAACACGATGCGACCCATAGACACGCCGAGTATCGTGTGAAACACGATGCGACCCACAGACACGCCGAGTATCGTGTGAAACACGATGCGACCCACAGACCCGCCCTCTGGCGCTGCCATTAATGTCTTTGTCGCACCGGGGGTTCGGTTACCCGCAAGTTCGCGGCGCCGCAGGCTTTAAAGCCGCTTCGCGGCAGGGCGCCCCGCCGCAGATGACGCACTGAGCATGACAAGTAATGGGAGCGCGAGGGTGTAACACCCTCGCATCTTCTCTTTACCCTTAAACCTGCTTCTTCGCTTCAATCAGCCTTGCGTAGGTATCGGCCACGGTTTGGTTGATGCGGTCCCAGGAGAATTCGCGCGAGCGGGCTTCGCCGGCGGTGCCGTGGGCGGCGCGCAGGGGTTGGTCGGCGAGGTAGGCGGCGAGGGCCTCGGCATAGGCGGGGATGTCGCCCGGGGTGATGAGGCGGCCGGTCTGGTGATCGAGGACGAGGCTGTCGCTGCCGGTGGCGTTGGCGGCGACCACGGGCAGGCCGCAGGCCATCGCCTCCAGCGTGACGTTGCCGAAGGTTTCGGTGATGGACGGGAAGAACAGCAGGTCCATGCTGGCGACGGCGCGGGCGAGATCTGGGCCGGAGAGGAAACCGGTGAAAATGGCGCCGGGGGCGTTGCCCGGGGTAAGCGCGTTGAGGCGGGTGGCGAGCCATTCGCCTGCGGGGCCTTCGCCCACGATGAGCACGCGGAAGGGCTTGCCCGGGGTTTCGCCACGGGCGCGCAGGGCGTCTATCGCGTCGGCGAAGACATCCAGCCCCTTTTCCATGACGAGGCGGGAGAAAAAGCCGATGACCACCTCGTCATCGGCGATGCCCAGCGCGCGGCGCCAGGCGAGATCGCGCCGGGCGGGGTTGAACAGGTCGCGTTCCACGCCGCGTGACCAGATGGAGACGTCGTAGTTCATCCGCTGCTCGCGCAGGATTGCGGCGAAGCTTTCCGAGGGGGCCACCAGCGCGTCGCAGTGGCGATAAAAGCGGCGCAGCAGGGCGGTGATAACCGGCTCCACCCAGCCCAGATGATAATAGCGCGGGTAGGTGTCGAAGCGGGTGTGGACGCTGGCCAGAACCGGCAGGCCGCGCTTTCGCGCCCAGCTGACCGCGCAGTGGGCGGTGATGTCCGGCGAGGAGACATGGACGACATTGGGCGCGAAGGCTTCGAGATCTTCCCGCACGCGGCGCGGCAGGCCGCTGGGCACGCGGTATTCCGAACGGCCGGGTATGGCGAAGGCCGGGACATCCACCAGATCACCGGTGGGGGGGAACGCCGGATTTTCCACCACCGGCGAATAGACCCGCACGCTGGCACCTTGCCGCAGCAGATAGCCAACCAGCCGGTTGAGCGACTGGTTGGCGCCATCGCGCACGTAATTGTAATTGCCGCTGAACAGGGCAACGCGCAGGTCTTTGGTGCCCGTTTGCGGGGCAGTGGGCAGGCCGGTGGGCGGCATTGGCGAGGCGGTGGGGCTCATGGCGCTTGCCCATAGCCTTGGGCTGAGGATTTGACGAGGGGGGCATTTTGTTTGTTGTTGGGCGATTGTAGCCGGGGTTCCGTTTGCTTTCGCAGGCGCAGCATGGTGTTATGCCGGGAACTGGAGCGGAGTCGGGCTTTTTCCCCTTGGCGGGTTGCCCAACCTTGGCTGCGGACGGTGGATTTGCCGCCGGAATTTCACTTTATGCCCGTAGAGGCAGGAGTGATGGAGCGGGGGCGTTCGACGATGGGTATATTGGTGACCGGCGCCTCTGCCGGGGGAATTTTGGCGGTGGCCGGATCGTTGTTGCCAGTAGCTGGGCCAGTAGCTGGGCCAGTGGCTGGGCCAGTGGCTGGCGGCGCCGGACGGTCGGGAACGGCCTTGCCGGGCGAAAGAACAAAAGCGTGAAACTCGAAGTGTGGCATAATATTCTCTGGTCGAACTATAAGGCCGGGGTGTTCTCGCAGATGGCGCAGCTGTGCGGCGAGCGCGGGATTGACCTCTCGGTCATCCAGATCGCCGAGACCGAGAGCGACCGGGTGGGGCTGTCGCAGGTCGATATGTCGCGGCACCGCTATCCGATGACCTTGCTGTTCAAGGGCGTATATTCCGCCGTGCCGACGTGGAAGCTGATTTGGGCGGGCGTGCGGCGGGCGGCGACCACGCGGGCCGATATGGTGGTGCTGGCCGGATATCATCAGCCGGAATATATGGCGCAGGCCTTTGTGCTGTGGCTGCGCCGCAAACCGCGCGCGGTGTTTTGCGATTCCACCGCCTTTGACCGGCCCCACATCTGGTGGAAAAATCTGGTGAAGCGGTTGAGCTTCTGGCTGTGCGATTATGTGTTCTGTTATGGCCAGCGCGCGCAGGATTATGTGTGTTCGCTGGGGGTGCCGCTCGACCACACGTTTTTGCGCTGTCAGGCCGCCGCCTTGCCGGATGATTACAAGGCCAGCGAAATTCCGGAGTTGAGGGCGCAGAGGGCGCCTGCCGATGGGGCGCCGCTGTTCCTTTATGTCGGGCGGCTCTCGCCGGAAAAGCGGCTGGATGTGCTGATCCGCGCCTTTGCGCAAGTCAGGGGCGCCATGCCGGGGGGCAGGCTGCGGCTGGTGGGCAATGGGCCGCAGCGGGCCGAGCTGGAGGCGCTGGCGGAAGAGCTGGGGGTGGCGGATCTGGTGGAGTTTACCGGAGGCCAGTCCAAGGAAAGGCTCTATGCCAATTATCTGGAGGCAACCGCCATGGTGCTGCCCAGCCACAGCGAGCCGTGGGGGCTGGTGGTGAACGAGGCGCTGCATTTCGGTTGCCCGGTGATTGTATCGGACCGTTGCGGATGCGTGCCGGAACTGGTGGAGAAATCCAGTTGCGGCACGGTGGTGGCCTGCGACGATTTGGCAGATCTGGCCGCCGCGCTGGAGGCGGCGCCGAGGCTGTGGGCCGACCGGGCGAAAGTGGTGCGGGCCTGTCTCAAGCGGATTGCGCCGTTCTTTCCCAAATCCGCCGCCAACGCGATTATGGACGGGGTGTGCGCTATCGTCGCCAAGCGCAGCGGCGTGGCGCAGGCTGGGTCTTCGGTGGGGAAATAGGCGGGGGGGAATTAGAGTAAAAAAAGGGGCGCATGGCCGCCGGGGGGGATTGGCTTGCCATGCGCCCTGGGGTTGAACCCCGAGGTTGTGGTGCCTGCCGGAAGGGGGAGGCAGGCACCGGGAGAGAACAATCAGCAGTGAGCGGCGGCTTTTACCAAGCTGCTGAGATGCTCACGCATCACAGCTTGGAAATGCTCAGTCGCCGCACGGGCTTAACCTTACTGCGATGAGTCAAGCTCATCGCAGTCAGGTATTAGTAGCCGCCACGGCCGCGCCATTCGTGGTGTTCGCGTCCGCCCTCGCCCCGGTCGCCGTAGTTGCCGCCGTAGTTGCCGCCGTGATAGCTGCCACCATAACCGCCGCGATATCCACCCTCATAGCCACCCTGATATCCGCCGCGCGCGTAGCCTTCGACGAAGGGGCGGCCGTCGCGGAAGTAGCGGTGGCCCCAGTTGTCCCAGTAGAAACCATCGCGCCAGACCCATTGCGGGCTGACCACATAGGCGACAGGCGGGGCGTAATAGGCCTGAGGCGGGGCGTAGTAGACCTGGGCGGGCTCCTCGTAGCGGGGCTGGTTGCTGGAGGCGATGGCCGCGCCAAGGCCCAAGCCGATGATGCCGCCCCGATAGCCGCCGCCGTGATAGCCGCCGCCGCCGTGGAAGTCGCGGGCCTGCGCCGGGGACGCACTGGCCGCCAGACCGGTGATCGCCGTTGCCGCCAGCGCCGTGGCCAGTGTGGCCTTTTTGATGAAGCTTTGCATGACCTGTCTCCGGGGCGGATGGCCGGTGGGCGGGATTGCCCCTTTAGCGATTCGCCTTCGATGTGTTCATGTTTAAGGTTTGTTAGGTGAACGGATTTGGAAGCGGGCTTGCAGGGTTTGTTCAGGTTCGGGGCGGCGGTTGGCGGGTTGCATGGGTTGCGAGGGGGGGGAGCGGGTGGGGCGCGCGGTCCACGCTACGTGCCGTCACCCGGGGCCACCCTCGCTCTGGTTATACGGCGGGGGTGGGGGTTGGATCACCGGCTGGGCGATTTTTGTGCGGGGAGGGGCCGGGCGG
>CAIWFP010000008.1 GCA_903911985.1 uncultured Sphingomonadales bacterium | reverse complement strand
CGATTGCCGCGCTGCTGGGCCGGGTGGCGGCGGGCGGCATCGACGAGGTGGTGCTGGCGATGAACGCCACGCTGGAGGGGCAGACCACCGCCCACTACATCGCCGAGCGGCTGGAGGGCAGCCCGGTGCGCGTGACACAACTGGCGCATGGCCTGCCGGTGGGCGGCGAGCTGGATTATCTCGACGAGGGCACTCTGGCGCAGGCGCTCAGGGCGCGGCGGCCGGTTAGTTAAAAGCGGGCGGGAAGGCGGGTTAGCCAATATGCGAGCGCGCAAACCCGACGGGCTGAATTTTCAGCAGGCTAGTTCGGCAGTGCTGGAATATCCATCGCCGCTTTCCGATAGGGAATTTTCCCCGAAGCCAGATTGTAGATGTCGCCGGTGCGCGCAGCCAAAACCCCCATGGCGGCAATGTCTTGCTCGGGGTCTATGCATTCGGTGGGTTCATACTCGTGGGTGACATAATTCGTTGAGTTGAAATAATGGAAGCAGACCCTTGGTTTGCCAAATATGTTCACAGCCGCCCATGTGCCGTGGACGACGTGGGGATTGTTCTGAAACCACATCAGCACCTGACCATCGGCGCTGGTATATTCAACATAAACGCCAAAGCCTGGTTGATAGAGGACATGGGTTTGGTTGGCCAATCGGGCGGTGAGGGCTTCGGTGAGCTGTGTATCCGTCCAGCCCTTGATCTGCTCCCTGGCCACGTGCTCGCGCGCCTCGCTATCCGTCGCGACCTTGCTGGCCAATTCGCGGGTCATCTGCTTTGGCCAAGGTGAAGCGAAATCGCCAATCGCGTCGGTTGCCGCGGTTGTCAGTACCAGACACAGAACCATGCCCGGCAATTTAAACCGCTGGCCGCCGCGAGAGGGGTTGGTGTCGCTCATACTGGCAATGGCTATTGCATTTGTGGTCGGCTTTCAATCCTCACCTTGATCGCGGTCGTCTCCGTGCCTCCCCAGCGTGGCGGGATCCGCGCGTCAGGGCATGGCGGCGCGGTAGCGGGTGAGTGCCGCCTCGCCTTCGGCGCGCATCGTGGCCATGTCGGCGGGGACGTAGCCGATTTGCGCGTAGTTCACCCGCATCAGCCCGTCCGCATCCCGCTCCACCGCCGGGGCGAAGCGGGCATCGGCCAGCAGATCCTGCGCCATGACGCCGGTGAAGCGGTGGGTGCCGCCCAGATAACGCCAGCTGTAGAGGCGCAGGCCACCCGGCAGGGTGCCTGCGGGGGTGATGTCGGTCTTCAGGCGACGGTCCGACGGGGCGGTGGCCGTTTTGGCGCCGAGCGATCCGATCAGCGTGGTATTGTTGGCGCCACCGTTCAGGCTGAATATG
Source organism: uncultured Sphingomonadales bacterium (assembly GCA_903911985.1). GTDB lineage: Bacteria > Pseudomonadota > Alphaproteobacteria > Sphingomonadales > Sphingomonadaceae > Novosphingobium. Next base: position 4,375 of record CAIWFP010000008.1, on the reverse strand, counting down.
CCCGCGACCTCGTTGGCCGCCGGGCCATAGAAGGCGCCGGTGATGTTGCCCGTGGCGCCGGCGATGTTGAAGGCGGTGCCGGGCGTGGCGCTGGCGCTGGTGGTGCCGGCGAAGGTCGAGCCGCTGATGGTGGCGGCAAGCGCGATATTGTTCATCGTGCCCAGCAGGGACTGGGATGCGGTGACGGTCGTCTGGAACGTGTAGGCGTTGATATTGGTGATAGCGCCGGTCATCGTATTGGTGCCGAAATTGGCGGTGATGCTGCTGGTTCCCCAGAATTGCGCGGCGTTGTTCGGGCCGGTTCCCACCGGTTGTACCACGTAACCCACGGCGCCGCCGGTATAGGTGGCGGTGCCGTTGACGGGCATGGCGCTGGTTTGGAGATTTGTGCCCCCTCCGGCATTGACCCCCACATAAGATGGCAGGCAGCTGGAGCCGCTGGCGCAGGGGCTCATGGCCCAAACACCAAAGCTTGCGTAGGACAGCCCGACCGCGTCGGCGAAGACTTCAACCGAGCCATAGCCGGTGGTGGGCACGGCGCTGTCGGTGCTGGCGAGGATGGTGGAATTGAGTCCCGTTACATTGCCGGTCTGTCCGGCGGCGCTGCCGGTATTGGTGACGAAATTCGCGCCGCCAAGCTGGCTGGTGACCGATCCGCCGGGGGTCAGGGCGGTGCCGGTCAGGGTGAACTGGTCGGGAACGCCCGGGTTTGGCACCACCGGGCTGGTGGGTTGGCGATTGCTAAACAGCGCGGCGTTGGGCGTGGCGGTCATTGCCGAGAGCGAGCCGCCCAGCGTCAGCATCGCGCTGAAGCCTGTGGCTTGCTGCTTGGCCCCGAAGGAGCCGACCAGCGCGGTGTTGTTTGCGCCGCCGTTGAGGTTGAACAGCCCGGCCACTTCATTGGCATTGGGGCCGTAGAAGCCGCCGGTGAGGCTGCCCGAAGCGCCGCTGATGTCGAAGGCGGAGCCGGCGGGGCCGGTGACCGTCGAACTGCCCGAGAAGGCCGAGCCGCTGATCGTGCCCGACAGGCCGATGTTGTTGATCGAGCCCAGCAGGGTTTGCCCCGCCCCGCCATTGCCGACGCTGTAGGCCTGAATGCCGGTGATCGACCCGGTGATGGTGTTGTTGGACAGGTCGGCGGTGAGGTTGGATGTGCCATAGAACTGGGCGGCGTTGTTGGGGCCGGTTCCCGCCGGTTGCCCGACATAGCCGACCGCGCCGCCGGAGTAGCTGAGCGAGCCTTGCGTGGGCATGGCGGCGGTTTGCGTGACGCCAAACTGGCCGCCTGCCGATACGCCGATGTCTGTCGGCATGCAGGAGGCGGTGGCGGCGCAGGCGCTCAACGTCCAGTCGCCAAAGTTCGCGTAGCTCAGCCCGACGACGGTGTTGAAGTTTTCGTAAGTGGCGGAGCCCGTGGTGGGGATGGCGCTGTCGGTGCTGTTGGCGATGGTCAGGTTGCCCTTGGAGACATTGCCGATATTCCCCGCGGCGCTGCCCGCGCTGGTGCCATGCGCATAGTCATAGAGAACCACCACCAGGCCGCCCGGCGTCTGATACGACCAGATGGGTATGTTTGCTCCAGGCAGATAGTACTTCGTCATCGGTTGGGCGTTGCCGAACAAGGCGTTGTTCGGCGTGGCGATGATTGCCGATGGGGTGCCGCTCAGCGAGACGCTGGCGCTATAGACCATGGTTCCCGGCTTGGCGCCGAACGAGCCTTCCAGCGTGGTGTTGTTGGCCCCGCCGTTGAGGTTGAACACACCGGCCAATTCATTGGCGTTGGGGCCATAGAAACCGCCGGTGAAGTTGCCGGTGGCGCCGCTGATGTCGAAGGCGGTGCCCGCCGTGCCGGCGACGCTGGTGGTGCCGGAGAAGGCCGAGCCACTGATCGTGCCCGAAAGACCGATGTTGTTGATCGATCCCAGATTGGTCTGGCCGGTCGCCCCGCTGGTCAGGCTGAAGGCGTTGATGCCAAAGATCAGGCCGGTGATGGCGTTGGTGCCAAAATTGGCGTTGAGAGAGGCGGTGCCCCAGAACTGGGCGGCGTTGTTGGGGCCGGTTCCCGCCGGTTGCACCACATAGCCGACCGCGCCGCCCTGATAGACGGCAGAGCCGGTGGTGGGCATGGCGGCGGTTTGCAGCACACCCATCTGCCCTCCGGCCGATACGCCGTAATAGGTGGGCAGGCAGCTTCCGCCGAGGCCGCAGGCGCTGACCGACCAGTCGCCGAAATTGGCGTAGGTCAGGCCCACCACATTGTTGAAGCTCTCGAAGGTGCCGGATCCGTTGGTCGGGATGGCGCTGTCGCTGCTGGAGCCAATCAGCAGGCTGCCCCGGATGACATTGCCGTTATTGCCAACGGCGGTGCCCGTGGTGGTGGTCCCGCTCAGCAGGCCGGGGATGGTGGTCAAGCTGCCGCCCGGGGTGGTGATCGGCCACAATTGCAGGGCGCCGCCCGGGACATACATGTTGAAAATGGGCTGGGCATTGCCAAACAGGGCGGTGTTGGGCGTGGCGCTGATGCCGGCGACCGTGCTGCTCAGCGTCATGCTGGCGTTAAATTCGGTGGCGGCCTTCTTGGCGCCGAAGGAGCCCTCAAGCGTGGTGTTGTTCGCCCCGCCGTTGAGGTTGAACACGCCGGCCACTTCATTGGCATTGGGGCCATAGAAGCCGCCCGAGAGCAGGCCGGTGGCGCCGCTGATGTCGAAGGCCGAGCCTGCCGTGCCGGTGACGCTGGTCGTGCCCGAGAAGGAGGAGCCGCTGATTGTGCCGGTAAGGCCGATGTTGTTGATCGTGCCCAGCGAGGCCCCGCCGTTCAGGCCAAAGGCGTTGATGTTGATGATCGCCCCGGTGATGGCGTTGGTGCCGAAATTGGCCGAGAGGACGGATGTCCCGAAGAACTGCGCGCCATTGTTCGGCCCGGTTCCCGCCGGTTGCACCACATAGCCAACCGCCCCGCCGGCATAGTTGGCGGAGCCAGTGGTGGGCATGGCCGCGGTTTGCAGCACGTTCATCTGCCCACCGGCGGTTACGCCCATGTAGAGCGGCGATGAGCCGACCGTCCAATCGCCGAAGTCCGCGTAGGTCAGCCCGACGACGTTGCGGAAACTTTCCGAATTGCCCGTGCTGTTGTTGAGGACCAGGGGGTCGGTGCTGCTGACCACGAGCAGGCCGCTTTTGATGACATTGCCGTTATTGCCAACGGCGCTGCCTGTGTATGTGCCGCTAATAAGGCCGGGGATAATCGTCAGGGACCCCAGCGGCGTGGCGAGTGTCTCCAGTGTGAAGTAGCCGTTCGGCGCACCCGGCGAATAGAGTTTGAGCAGGGGCTCGGCGTCGTTGAACAGCGCGGTGTTGGGCGTGGCGGTGAACCCGACCGCCGCATTGACGAGTGACAGGCTGGCGCTGAATTCCTTTGCCGCCTGGACGCCGCCGAAGGAGCCGACCAGCGTGGTGTTGTTCGCCCCGCCGTTGAGGTTGAACACGCCGGCCACTTCATTGGCATTGGGCCCATAGAAGCCGCCGGAGAGCTGGCCCGTGGCGCCGCTGATGTCAAAGGCGGAGCCGGCCGGGCCGGTGACGCTGGTGGTGCCCGAGAAGGACGAGCCGCTGATCGTGCCGGAAAGGCCGATGTTGTTGATCGTGCCCAGATTGGTCTGGCCGGAGCCGCCATTGCCCACACTATAGGCAGTGATGCTGACTATTTGCCCGTCGATGGTGTTGGCGCCGAAATTGGCGGTGAGAAAGGTGGACCCCCAGAACTGGGCAGCGTTGTTGGTGCCGGTTCCCGCGGGCTGAATTACATAGCCAACCGCGGCGCCGTGATAGAGGGCGCTGCCGGTGGTGGGCATGGTGATGGTTTGCGTGCCACCCGGCTGGGCGCCGGCAAAGCTGCCCGCGTAGGTGGGCAGGCAGGAGGACGCAATGGAACAGGCGTTCAGCGACCAGTCGCCGAAGGTCGCGTAAGTCATTCCCGTCGAGCCGCCAAAGGCTTCAAACGAGCCGGAGCCGCTCAGCGGGACGCCGCTGTCCGTGCTGGCCAGAATGCTCAAATCGCCCGTGGTCACGCTGTGCTGGCCGGCGGCTGTGCCGGAATCGGTCAAAAAGTTGTCGCCACCCCTCTGCGCGGTGACGGTGCCGCCCGGGGTTACCAGCGGCATGGATCCGACGCCGCCGCCGCTGGCCGCAAAGCCCCTGGACAGGGTGATGAGCTGACCAAACTGTGCCGTGTTGGGCGTGGCGCCGATCGCGCCCGGTGTTCCGCTCAGCGTGATGCTCGCCGTGCGCAGCGGCGCGGTCAGCGCCACTGGCGTCGGAGTTGGGGTGGGCGTCGGGGTTGGAGTCGGAGTGGGCTTCGGCGTTGGAGTCGGGGTTG
>CAIWFP010000007.1 GCA_903911985.1 uncultured Sphingomonadales bacterium | reverse complement strand
CGGCGGCACTGCCGATATTCCGCAAACAGGGCGGCGGCAATTTCGTCATCGTGGTATCAGTGGCCAACTACACATTTCCGCCGGGCGATGCGCTGTCATCGGTGCCCAAGGCGGGGATGGAGGCGCTGGGCCGGGCGATCGCCAAGGAAGAAGGCCGCTTTGGCATTCGTGCGAACATGGTCGCGCCGGGCATTATCGATTCAGGCCTTGGCGCCAGTTTCCTCCAGGAGCTTTACACGCCGGAAATCTGGGAAACCCAGCGCAAGCGCATCGCCCTGGGCCGGTTCGGGCAAGGTGCCGACATCGCGGAAACCGTGGCCTTCCTCGCGTCTGAGCGGGCAGCCTATATCACCGGCCAGACGATCATCGTTGATGGCGGCTTCAGCCTGTAGCCCTGTTGGGGAAACGGAAAAGGGGAGACCCGAAAGCCTCCCCTCCCCCTCTCCACAAGCTGCGGAACTCTTACTTGTAAGGATCGACCGGCTGCGGCGCTTCGATCACTTCCAGATCGATCAGCATCGAGAGCACGTCCGAGATCGAATAGATGTGAACGATCTTGTCGCCGTCGAACTTGATCCAGCTGAACCACAGCACATCGAGCTGATTGCCGGTCGGCTTGACGCCCATGTAGGGGCCGCCGGTGTGCTTGCCATGGTGGTGGCACAGCACGCAGATTTCGTCGTCACCCTTGCCCCATGCCTTCAGCGTGCGATAAACGCTGGGCGGGAAAGTGGTATAAAGCGCCTTGGGCGAAGTGCACCACTCCTCAAACGTACCCAGATCGGGGCGGTTCGGGTTGTCATAGGTCATCTTCGAGATGTCCATGAACTCGTCAAAGCCCGACCAGTCGCCCACGTTGAGCTTGTCGTGCAGGTTCATCCACTGGTTGACCATAAACGCCTGACGCTCGCTGAGGCCATCGGTGATCTCGGCGCGCTTGGCGGGCGAGAGTTTGAAATCTTCGATCGTGAAGGGCGGAATGCGTCCGGCCATAAATATTCTCCAGTGTTAGGGCCGGCGAGAAGCGGCGAGGGAATGGCGCCGATCACCTGACGGCGACCGGGTTGCATGGCGCTTTTCCTGTCTGCCAGCCCCAGTGCAACCTACCGTCGGGCAGGCCATTGCCATTGCCCGCCTGTTAGCAAAGCTCAACAAATAAGGGTGAGGAGGGACGCAATCATGGCACATTCGCCGCTAATATCGGATCGTTTCGCGTTGCTGGCCCCTGCGGTTGGCTATTGCCGCGTGGTTGCGGGCGGGAAACTCGACGCGCGGGCGCCGCGGTTCAGCGATGGAGCAACGGCATGAGCGCGCAAAGCCTTCTCGCCCCGACGATGGCCATCCCGACGATGCCCTCCCCGACGATGGCCACCCCAACGATGGGTGCGCCGGTTGATCCCGGCATGATGCAGACCGGCAGCTTCTGGATCTGGGGGGCGCTGGCCCTGCTGACGATTATCTTGACGCTGAAGGACAAGCGGCTGCCGCTGTTCGGCCTCGTCCTCATCGCCGCGACCAGTTCGTTCTGGCAGGAATTCTTCGGCGACTGGGGTGCCTATGTGGCGTGGAACCCCGCCTTCGCCCGCCTGCCGCTGTGGGGGGTGATGCCCTACACCACGCCGGTGAAGCCGCTGTTCGTTCCGTTCAGCTGGGGCTGGTGGTTCGCTATTTCGATCCCGCTGCTGGTGGCGCTGGTGCGCTGGCTGCATGACAAGTTTCCGACCGTATCGATCACCAGGCTGGCGATGCTCACCGCCTTTCCGCTGTTTCTGGCCTACCAGATCAATGTCGAGGGCGGATCGGTGGCCAAGGGCTGGTGGACCTATGATTCGGTAATTGGCCCGGCGCTGACCAGCCCCAAGGGCCGTCTGCCGCTGATCTTCCCTCTGCTGCTCGGTCTGTGGGCCGGATGGTTCGTGGCGCTTCTGGCACAGCGCGATGGCGATGGCTTCATGCCGCATGAGGTGCGCCGGGCCATACAATCGCGCGCGCCGGGCTGGCACCGCGAACTGGCCCGCGTCTGGGCGATGATCGTGCTGTTCCAGCTCACCTTCTTCCTGTTCAACACCGCGCCGCCGATCATCGGCCGCCTGCTGTTTGGCGCGCCAAGCCTGCTTGTTCCCTGATCCCATTTCCGGCGGAGCCTTCATCGCATGATTTTTCTCAATCGCCTGCTGTCCGTCATACTTATCCTGCTGGCGGGCGGGTTGTTCTGGCTGGGCGGGCAACTTCTGCTGGCGGGCGGCTCCGCCTATTATCTGATCGCCGCAATCCTGCTGGCCCTCACCGGCTGGCGCCTGTGGCGGCAATCACCCGCGTCGCTCAAGCTGTTTGCCCTGTTGTGGACAGGCACGCTGGTGTGGGCGCTGTGGGAATCGGGCTTTAACGGCTGGGCGCTGGCGGGGCGGCTGGGCTTGCTGACCGGCATCGGCCTGTGGTTGCTCACCCCGTGGGTGCACCGTTCGCTCGGTGCCCGGCGCTCAACGCCGCTCAGCCGGGCGCTGCTGGGTCTCGCCATCGCCGGCATCGTTGCCGGCACCGCGTGGATCTACTGGAACGACCGCATCACCGGCGGCACGGATCTGTCGCAAGCGGCTGTGGGCCCAACCGACCCCGCGCAAGGCGAATGGACCAGCTATGGCAAGGTGCCGGGCGGCAACCGCTACTCGCCGCTCGCGCAAATCACCCCGGG
>CAIWFP010000006.1 GCA_903911985.1 uncultured Sphingomonadales bacterium | reverse complement strand
GCTGGCGGTGAGCCAGTTGCACGGCGGCACATCCAATGTGATCCTGACGCTGGACCGGGGCGAGAAGCAGATGGTGCTGCGCCGCCCGCCCGCCGTGCCGCCGCCGGGCAGCGAAAAATCGATCCTGCGCGAGGCGCGGGTGCTGACCGCGCTCAACCAGACAGACGTGCCGCATCCCTATTGCTATGCGTCCTGTAACGATACCGAAGTGATCGGCGCGCCCTTTTATGTGATGGAGCGCGTGACCGGCTGGGCCGCCGAACTGCGCGGCGAAAAGATCCATCACAGTGCCCCGTTTGACAGCGCGCCATGCGAATATGGCATCGGCTATGCCATGGTTGATGGGCTGATCGCATTGGCCAATGTCGATTACAAGGCGATTGGCCTTGAGGATTTCGGCAAGGCCGAGAACTTCCTCGAACGGCAGGTTGATCGCTGGGAGGGCCAGCTCAACTCCTATCCCAAACTCTACGGCTATGCCGGACGCGATATTCCCGGTTACGCCTATGTGCGCGACTGGCTGCGCGGCAATATCCCCGATGATTTCCGCGCGGGACTCATCCATGGCGATGTCGGCACGCCCAACGCCCTGTTTGCCTTCGACCGCCCCGCCCGCCTGACCGCGCTGATCGACTGGGAACTCTCCACCATCGGCGATCCGCTGCTCGATCTGGCGTGGTTCACCAACAAGCTGCGCGAGGAGGATACGCCAGACGTCATCGATCCGGCGGCGCTCTACAACATCGCCAATATGCCAACCCGGCAGGAACTGGCCCGCTACTACGCGGCGGGCACGGGCCGCGATCTGACCAACTTCGACTACTACTGTGTGCTCGCCTTGTTCAAGGGCGGCTGCATCCTCGAATACAAGGTGGCGCAAAGCGCCGCCGGCATCCTCTCACCCGAAACCGGCCGTCTGTTTAACCGCCTCGTGCTGGGCAATTTCGCCATGGCCGAGCGGCTCTGCCGTAAAGCAGAAGGTTCGGGCCGCAAAACCGAAGCCGCGGGCCCCAAGGCCGGCTAATCATTTTCCCCATTCGGAGACACGCTCATGTGGAACTTCCAGACCGACCCCGAATTCCAGGCCAAGCTCGACTGGATGCTCACCTTCGTGAAGAACGAGTGCGAGATTCTCGACCTGCGCTTTCCCGGCCATGGCGCCCCCTATGACACCACCCATGCGGAGGCCCGCGCGGCGATCAAGCCGCTGCAGGATCAGGTCAAGGCTCAGGGCCTGTGGGCCTGCCATCTTGACGCGCATCTGGGCGGCCCGGGCTATGGCCAGCTTAAACTCGCGCTGATGAACGAGATCATCGGCCGCTCCTATTGGGCGCCCACCGTGTTCGGCACCGCCGCCCCCGACACCGGCAATGCCGAAATCCTGGCCATGTTCGGCACACCCGAGCAAAAAGCGAAATATCTTCAGCCGCTGATGGATGGCGACATTGTCTCCACCTTCTCGATGACCGAACCACAGGCGGGCGCCGACCCGCGCGAGTTCACCTGCAAGGCGTGGCGCGAGGGCGACGAATGGGTGATCGAGGGCGAGAAATGGTTTTCGTCGAACTCGCGCTATGCCGCCTTCCTCATTGTCCTCGCCGTCACCGATCCCGAGGCGCATATCTCCAATCGCATGTCGATGTTCATCGTGCCGCGCGAGACACCGGGTCTTGAAACCATCCGCAATGTCGGTTTGATGGAGGAAAGCCTCGATGACCCGGAAGAGGGTATCCACGGCTATCTGCGCTATAACAAAGTGCGTGTGCCGCTAGACCATATGCTGGGCGGCCCCGGCGAAGGCTTCAAGGTTGCGCAGGCCCGGCTTGGCGGCGGCCGCGTACATCACGCCATGCGCACCGTCGGCAAGTGCCAGCGCGCGCTGGACATGATGGTCGAGCGCGCCGTTTCGCGCCGTACGCAGGGCAAATTGCTGGCCGACCACCAGTTCGTGCAGGGCATGATCGCCGACAGCGCGATCGAACTCGAGCAGTTCCGCCTGCTGGTGATAAAAACGGCATGGGTCATCGACAACGAGCCGCATGGCGCGGCGCGCACGCTGATCGGCATGTGCAAGGTGCAGATGGCCAAAATCTACCACGACATCATCCAGCGCGCGATCCAGCTCCACGGCTCGCTGGGCGTGAGCAATGAATTGCCGCTGGGCAGTTGGTGGATGGGCCTGCCTAGCCTTGCCCTCGCCGATGGGCCGACCGAGGTCCACAAGGTGCAGGTGGCAAAGGCCCTGCTCAAGCAGGGCAGGCCCGCCCCCGGCCTGTTCCCCAGCGAGCATATCCCCTCCCGCCTCGCGGGCTTGCGCTGATGGAGATCGCTGGCGCCATCGCCTTTATCACGGGCGGTGCCAGCGGCATCGGCCTTGCCATTGGCGAAGCGCTGCATGCTGCGGGCGCACAGGTGGTGCTGGCCGATATCGATCTCGCCGGAGCGCGGACCGCCGCCACACGACTGGGCGAACGGGCGATGGCGCTGGCGCTCGATGTTACCGAGCGCCCGGCGTGGGAGGCTGCGCGCAAAGCGGTGGAGGCGCGCTTTGGCACGGTGTCGATCCTCGTCAACAACGCCGGGATCGGCCCCGATCTGCAACCACTCGACACCATGCCCCCCGGCAATTTCGACCGGTTGGTGGCGATCAAGCTGACCGGCACATTCAACGGCATCCAGACCTTCGTGCCGGAAATGCGCCAGCTCGGCACGGGCCATGTGGTCAACACCGCCTCGATGGCGGGGCTGATGGCCAGTGCCCGGCTGGGCGCCTATACCGCCGCCAAATTTGCCGTCGTGGGTTTGAGCGAGGTGCTGCGTGCCGAACTGGCACCTGCCGGCATCGGTGTTTCCGTGTTGTGCCCGGGGCTGGTCGCCACCAATCTGGCCGCCACCACCGAGCGCGAAGGCATCACCCTCCCCGCCATCAATCATCCCGAGCAGGGCATGGACGCGCGTCTGGTGGGCGAACTGGTGTTGCGCGGCATCCGCGAAAACCGGCTCTACATCATCACCCATGCCCAATATCTGGCGAATGTGACGGCGCGGGCCGATGGCCTTGCCGCCGCTTTCGCCGATGCGCCCAACCACCCCGGCGGCGCGATACCGCCGGAAGCCGAAATTTCACCAGACTGACGGAAAGGTTCCGATCCGATGACACCCGATCCCCTGTTCGATTTCACCGGCAAGGTCGCCCTCGTCACCGGCGGCAGCCGGGGGCTGGGATATCAGATGGTCAAGGCATTGGCCGAGCGAGGCGCTGATGTGATCATCGCCAGCCGCAAGCTGGAGAATTGCGAAGCCGTGGCCCAGGAATGCCGGGCGCTGGGTCGGCGGGCGCTGGCGGTGGCAGCCCATGTTGGCAAGTGGCCCGAATGCGACGCCCTTGTCGAGGCGGCCTATGCGGCGTTTGGCCGGGTCGACATTCTGATCAACAACGCCGGCATGTCGCCCGCCTGCCCCAGCGATGAGATGCCGGAAAGCCTGTTCGATTCCGTGATGAACCTCAATTTCAAGGGCCCGTTCCGCCTCGCCAGCCAGATCGGCAAGCGCATGGCCGATGGCGACGGCGGCTGCATCATCAACATCAGCTCGACCGGCGCGCTGATGGCCCTGCCCGGGGTGGTGCCCTATGGCGCGGCGAAGGCGGCGCTCAATGCGATGACCGTCTCGATGAGCCGCGAATATGCGCCCAGGGTGCGGGTCAACACCATCAGCGCCGGGCCATTCCTCACCGACATCGCCGAGGCATGGGACGCACGCAAGCGCGAAAAACAGCCGGTCGCGGTTGGACGCCCCGGCAATCCGCCAGAGATCGTCACCGCCGCGCTGATGATGGCCAGCCCCGCGTCGAGTTATACCACCGGCGCGCTGCTGCGCGTTGATGGCGGTCAGCAATAGCGCGGCCACAGCGCCCATAGCGGGAAGGCCCGGCGCCCGGCGTCAGCAACCGCCAGTGCGCGCCGCGAACCACATGCTGGCGGTGGTGACGGTCGCCCCGCCCGCATCCCTGATCCAGCCGCTGACTTCCCGGGTCTCTCCATCACAGGCCACCAGCCTACCCCCACAAACCACCGGGCCCGGATGGAGCGGCCGACGATAGCGCACGGCATAGCGGTCCAGCACCCAGCGGTCAGGCGCAAACACCGCCGTCGCGGCCCGGCATAGATGGGCGCATCCCAGCCAGCCATGGACCACCACATCGGCGAACCCATCGCCGCGCATCATGTCACGGTCCCAGTGCTGGGGCAGGTAATCATTCGCGGCACCGGCATAGCGGATCAAATCGCGGTGGGTGATCTCGACAAGCAGTTCGGGCAGATTATCGCCGACGCGCATCTTCAAAAACTCACAAGGCTGGAGGCGACACGGCCGACCGCGCGACCTTCGCCATCCCGCAGCAGCATTTCGGCGGTCTGGAACAGCATCAGGCCTCTGGTGCTGTCCTTCAGCACCGCATCACAATAGCGCGCGGTGGCGGTGAGCACATCGCCGGGGCGGATCGGCCGGTAAACTTCCACCGTATCGTCGCTGTGGAGCATGCTGGCGAAGGGCAGATCAGCCTCGAACAGCTGTCCAGCGCCCATGCCCTCGGTTTGCAGGGCCGAGATGAAGGTGGGCGCCGCCTCATCGCCATCCACATAGGCGGGCCATGTTTCACCGCAAGCCAGCGCGTAGCGGCGCAGATCGCTGCGATCGATGTGGAAGTGGACCGGCGGCGTCTCCATGCCGATACGGGCGCGGGCGCGCATCAGCGCCGCCTCTGCCGCAGCCCGGTCAGCCATGCCAGGCCAAGGTGATCTCGGCGAGGCGCCACGCCCAATCATCGCCCGGCACCGCTGCGGCAAACTCGCTGGCAAGCCGCGCGACCAGCTCGGCAACCGGTTCGATCTGCCCGATGAGGCCGACGCTCTGGCCGGCACTGAAGATATCGCGCCACGGCTTTACGCCCGCCGGCATCGTCATGCGGGTGGCGGGCATGGTCGCGGGGTCGAGCCCGGCCTGCTCCACCGAGTCGCGGATCCAGTTGGCGGGCACGCCGTTCATGGCCGCCGAGGTCATGATCCGGTCTGCGCCCGCCGCCACGATCATGTCCCGGTGCCCCTGAACAACGCCGCTTTCGGGCGTGGCGATGAAGCGCGTGCCCATGCAGGCAATGTCGCCGCCCAGCGCCAGCACCGCCGCGATGCCATGCACATCGGCAATGCCACCGCCCACGATCAGCAGGCCAGGCCAGATGCGGCGCACAGCGGGCACAAAGGCGAAAGGCGTGAGAAAACCGGTATGCCCGCCCGCGCCCGCGCAGGTCAGCATCAAGCCATCGACCCCGGCGGCAATCGACTTTTCGGCATGGCGCATGGTGGTCACGTCCTGAATCAGCCGTCCGCCCCAGCCATGTACCCTTGCCACCAGATCCGTGGGGTCGCCGACGCTCGACAGCACCAGCGGCGCGCGATGGCGCTCCAGCAGGGCCAGCTTGTCGGGGCCATCGGCCTCCCCGGCGATGCGCGCGGGCAGGTTGACGATGGGCGGGGCGCCATCCACCACAGCCAAGGCATCGAGGTAGCGGGCAAATTCCGGCAGTTTGGTCACCGTGCCGCCCTGCCAGCCCGCCACCACGCCCGCCCTGGCACAGGCAACGGCAAGCTCCACCGAGGAGGCAAAGCTCATCGGCGCGCACATCAGCGGCAGGGCCAGCTTGCCGAAGCTCATGGCTTGGGCCAGCCCGCCCGCGACCGCCGGATGATTACCACCCGGCGAGGTCAGCGGCGCGGGCGCGGTGCTGCGCGGGTGAACCCAGCCACGCCCGATTGGCGATCGAACGACGGAACCAGTAGTTCAGCCCATATTCCCACGTATAGCCAATGCCGCCATGCGCGGCGACAGCGGCACGGGTGGCACGGGTATAAACGTCGCACAGATGCGCCTTGGCCATGGCGGCGGCGCGCGG
>CAIWFP010000005.1 GCA_903911985.1 uncultured Sphingomonadales bacterium | reverse complement strand
GCCTCGCCCACCACGCCGCGCCCCAGCGTTCCGACAAGGAACGTCAAGGACGACAGCAGTGCATATTGGATGGCGGTGTACTGCTTCGACACCACGCCCGAGAGGTATGCCACAAATGCCGTCAGCGCGATGCCGGTGGCGATATTCTCGTAACAAATCGCCAGCAACAGCCGCAACATCCGCGCATCCGCCCCCAGATCCCCGGCGAAGACATCCAGCCGCAGAACATGCGCGAAAGCGTCAATCGCGGCACCACCATCGGCCAGATCCGCATATAAAAGATTACCCAGCGGCGGCAGGATCGCGCCGATCAGCACGGTGGGGAACCGCCCGATCCGCGCAAACAGGTAACCGCCGGTGGAAATGCCGATCATCGTCATGATGATGCCGAAGATCTTCGAGGCGAAGGCCACCTGATCCTTGGTGTAATGCATGGCGCCGATATAAAACGGCCCGGCAAAGCTGCTCCACAGATTATAGCACAGGGCATAGCTCAGGATGAAGCCGAGCAGCACCAGCACACCCGCGCCCAGCCGGTTGACCAGCTCCACCAGCGGCGCCACCAGCGCGCCATAGGCATGCTCGGCCCAACCATCGGCTCTGGCGCCATCGGCCCCAACCATGTCTTCGCCAGTGCCCGCTGGCCCACGCGGGCCCGAGGCCAGCCCCATGCCCCGCGCCGTCAGTGCCCGCACCACAAAGGCCAAGCCCAAGGGCACGCCCACCGTCGCCCCCACGATCCACGGCCCCTGATGGCGGGTAAAGTCGGAAACGGAGGGAAGCTTTCCACCGGGCGGCGGCGGGGTCAGCATGGTATGCATGAACCGGGCGATGGCAAACACCGCCCAGCCCCAGGCCATCAGCACCGCCACCAGCATCGCCCCCCGCACCCGTGGCGCCAGTTCGCCCAGCCCGCCGGTGACGGCAGGCGCCTGGCCCAGCCCCCCGCGCGGCGTATCGGGCGCCGACAGGGTCACACCCATGGCCAGCCCCATCAGCACGGCCATGGCGCCAAACACATGCGGCCAGCTCATCCGCGCCGCCATGAACAGCGCCAGCGCGCCACCCACTATGGCGGCAATGCGATAGCCGAACTGCGCGATCGCCGAGAGCAGATCGACCGAGGTATCCTCGTCGGCGACATCGATCCGCCAGGCGTCGATGGCGATATCCTGCGTGGCCGAGGCAAAGGCGGCGGCAAAGGCGACGCTGGCGAACAGGCCGATGCTGGCATGCGGGTCGATCGCCGCGAGCCCCGCAAACCCGGCCACCAGCACCGCCTGACACAAAACGATCCAGCTCTTGCGCCGCCCCAGCGCCTCCAGCACCGGCAGAGGCATGCGATCGACCAGCGGCGCCCACAGGAATTTGAACGAATAGGACAGGCCGATCCAGCTGAGCACGCCGATGGTGGCCAGCTTGATCCCGGCCTCGACCAGCCACACATTCAGCGTGCCGATCAGCAGCGCGAAGGGCAGCCCCGAGGAGAACCCCAGCCCCAGCATGCACCCCGCCTTGCGGCTGCGCAGCGCCACGGCCAGCAGGGCAAAGCCCTTGGGGCGGGGCGTTTCAATTGCGGTCATCAGCGGTGTCTCCTGCGGCGCGGCATCGCACCCTAGCCGGGAAAAGCGCCAAGACCACCCCCGCGCGGGCGATATCACCATTTGCCTATCCCCCGCTTTTGACGCCGCACCGCCAGAGGTCTAAGGCGCAGCCATGTCCAAAGCTTACACCCCACCTCCCGTTGCCCCCACCACAGATGCCGCGCCCGAAACAGCGCAGCTTCCCGTCCGCCCCGGCGAGCGCATCGCCAAGCTGCTGGCCCGCGCCGGCATCGCCAGCCGCCGCGAGGTGGAGCGCCTGATCGAGGAGGGCCGCGTTGCCCTCAATGGCGAGGTTATCACCACGCCTGCCACGGTTCTGGAGAGCCTCAAGGGCATCACCGTCGACGGCAATCCGGTCAAACAGGCCGAGGCCACCCGCCTTTTCGCCTTTCACAAGCCCGATGGCCTGATCACCGCCGAGCGCGATCCCGCCGGGCGCCCGACCATCTATTCCGCCCTGCGCAATGCCCTGCCGCCGGGCACGCCGCGCCTCATGCCGGTGGGCCGGCTCGATTACAGCACCGAGGGGCTTTTGCTGCTCACCAACGATGGCGAGTTGAAGCGCAAGCTGGAGCTGCCCGCCACCGGCATCCCCCGCACCTATCGCGCCCGCACCATTGGCGACATCTCGCAAATCCAGCTGGAGGAACTGAGCGAGGGCATCGAGATCGACGGCATCCGCTATGGCTCGATCAACGCCAATATGGAGCGCTCGACCGGGCACAACCGCTGGATCGAGGTGACCATCACCGAGGGCAAGAACCGCGAGGTGCGCCGCGTGCTGGAGCATCTCGGGCTGGAGGTCTCGCGGCTGATGCGCACGGCCTATGGCCCGATCCCGCTGGCCGATCTGCCGCGCGGCGCGGCGGTGGAAATCCGTCCGTCCGATG
>CAIWFP010000004.1 GCA_903911985.1 uncultured Sphingomonadales bacterium | reverse complement strand
GTGGAAGGGGCGGGCCCAGGCGCATACCCATTCGGCCCATACCCATTCGGCCCAGACCAAGGGATGAACCAGATAATGACCTCCGCCCCCGCCCCCGCCTCCGGCAACGGGCGCGCCGACAGATCTGCCCTCGCCTCCGGCAAGGAGCATGCCGATAGTTCCGCCCTCGCCTCCGGCAAGGGATACCCCGACGCTTCAGCCCTCGCCTCCGGCAAGGGGCATGGGGACGAGAACTTTCCCGTCGCCAGCTGGCTGGTGCGCGCCGATGCGCGCGCGCCCGTGCTCACCTATTACCGCTTCGCCCGCGCCGCCGACGACATTGCCGACAATGCCGAGGCCAGTCCCGAGGAAAAGCTCGACCTGCTGGCCGCCATGCGCGCGGGCCTGTCTGGTGGCGATGAGGGTTCGGCCGAGGCGCGGGATCTGGCGCTGGTGGCGCGGGCGCGCGGCATCAGCCTCACCCACGCCCACGAGCTGCTCGATGCCTTCGAGCGCGACGTTACCGTCAACCGCTATGCCGACTGGTCGCAGCTGATGGATTATTGCCGCTACTCCGCCATGCCGGTGGGGCGCTATGTGCTGGATGTGCATGGCGAGGATCCGGCGATCTGGCCGATGAACGATGCCTTGTGCGCCGCGCTGCAGATCATCAATCACCTGCAGGATTGCGGCAAGGATTACCGCGCCATCGACCGGGTCTATATCCCGACGCGCATGCTGGAGAAGGCGGGCGTGCCCATCTCCGCGCTGGGCGAGGCGCGTAGTAGCCAGGCTCTGCGCGGCGTCATTTCGGCGCTGGCCAGCCAGACGGGGGCATTGCTGAGGGAATCGGCTCCCTTTGCCGCCGCGATTGGCGATGCCCGCCTGTCGGCCGAGGTGGCGATCATCCAGCGGCTGGCCGAGGATCTGGTGCGCCTGCTGGAGCGCCGCGATCCCTTGAGCGAGAATGTGCATCATTCCAGGGCGCGGGCGGGGTTTCTGGCGCTGCGCGCGGTGCTGCGCCACGGGGCAAAGAGGATTTTCGCGTGACGTCATCCGCCGCCCCTGTCGCGCAGGATGCGCCGTTTGATACCGGCGCCCTGCAGGCTGCCGTCTCGCGCAGCTCCTTTTACGCTGGCATGCGGGTGCTGCCCGCGGCGGAACGCGAGGCGATGTTCGCCATCTATGGCTTTTGCCGGCTGGTGGATGACATCGCCGATGACCAGCAGGCCCCAAGGGCTGAGCGGGGCGGCCTGCTGGATGGCTGGCGGCGGGACATCGCCGCGCTCTATCGGGGTGAAGATGCGGGCCCGGAAAGCTATGGACAGGCGGCGTTTCTGGCCGAGGCCGTGCGCCGCTTCGCGCTGGAGGAAGCGGATTTTATCGCGGTGATCGATGGCATGCGGATGGATGTCGATGCCGATATCCGCTGGCCCGACTACGCCACCTTCGACCTTTATTGCGACCGGGTGGCCAGTGCCGTCGGGCGCCTCTCGGTGAATGTCTTCGGCATGGAGCGCGCAGAAGGCGTGGCGCTGGCGCATCATCTTGGCCGGGCCCTGCAGATCACCAATATCCTGCGCGATATCGACGAGGATGCCGGGATCGGCCGCGTCTATCTGCCGAAAGAGGCACTGGCCGAGGCGGGGATCAAGCCCACCACCCCCGAGGCGCTGATCGCCGACCCGCGCCTCGACGCGGCGGCCCGCTGGCTGGCCCCGCGCGCACAGGCGCATTTTGCTGAGGCCGCGGCCATTCTGGCGGCAAGGCCAAAGGGCCTGCTGGTGGCGCCGCGCCTGATGGAAGTGGCCTATGCCCGGCTGCTGCGTCAGATGGTGGCGCGGGGCTGGGCGGCGCCGCGCGCGCGTGTCAAGGTATCCAAATGGCGGCTTGCGCTGTCCGCGCTGCGCTTTACCCTGCTCGGTTGAGAAAAGGGAGCGGCGCCATGGGTTTCAAGCGGGCAAGCGTGGTCGGCGCGGGGGTTGCCGGCCTGTCGGCGGCGGTATGGCTGACGCGGGCAGGGCTGAAGGTGGCGATCAGCGAGAGCGCCGCGCGGGCAGGGGGGCGCTGCCGGTCCTATTTCGAACCCGCGCTAGGCCTCACCATCGACAATGGCAACCACCTCGTGCTGGCGGGCAACCCCGCCGTGGCGCGGTTTCGCGAGGCTGTGGGCGCGATGCTGCCGCTATTCGGGCCGGAGCATGCCGATTTCGCCTTTTTCGATCTCGCCAACGGCGAAAGCTGGCAGGTGCGGATGAGCGACGGCTGGTTGCCGTGGTGGGTGTTTCAGGCGAGCCGCCGTGTGCCGGGCACCAGCGCCGCTGACTATCTCCCCATCGCCCGCCTGCTGACCGCAAAGCCCGGTCAGGTGATCGGTGATCTGATCGCCTGCGAGGGGCCGGTGTGGGACAAATTGCTCTATCCCATCATGCTGGCGGTACTCAACACCGATCCGGCCATGGCCACGGCAACGCTGGCCGCCAATGTGCTGAAGGAAACCATGGTAAAGGGCGGGATGGCCAGCGCGCCGCGCATTGCCGTGCCCGATCTCGCCACGGCCTTCATTGACCCGGCGGTTTACTGGCTGGCGGAATGGGGGGTGGCTCTGGCCACCGGCCGTCGCCTGCGCGCGCTGGAATTTGATGGCGACCGGGTCTCGGCGCTGGAATGGGCCGATGGGCGCCAGGTGGTGGCGGATGACGAGGCGGTTGTGCTGGCGGTGCCGGCATGGGTTGCGGGCGATCTGGTGCCGGGCCTTTCGGTTCCCACCGACCACCGCTCGATTGTCAATGTGCATTTCGCCTGCGCTCCCCCTGCGGATGCCCCGGCGATGCTCGGCCTGCTGGGCGGCACGGTGGAATGGATCTTCAACCACCCGGACCGCATCTCTGTCACCATCTCCGCCGCCGACCGGCTGGTGGATATGCCGCGCGAGGCTCTGGCCACGCTGGTCTGGGGCGAGGTAGCGGCGGCGCTGGGGCTCGGTTCGGCCGCAAAGCCCGCGCACATACCGATGTGGCAGGTGGTGAAGGAAAAGCGCGCGACCTTTGCCGCCACGCCAGAGCAGGAGGCCCTGCGCCCGCCTGCCCGCACGGCATGGTCCAATCTGTTCCTCGCGGGGGACTGGGTGTCCAACGGCCTGCCTTCCACCGTCGAGGGGGCGCTGCGTTCGGGCGAGGTGGCCGCGCGTCTGGTTTCGGCCTGATCAGCGGCGGCGGCGCGTCGTTGGTCGCGCATGATGCCGGGCTTTTGCCTTTCCGCGCGACAGTTGCGCGTCGCCGCAACGCTGATGCAAAAAACGGGTTCCCACTTTTTTGCGTGATGCTTTATGGGCGGCAAACATGACGACCGCCATTCTCGACAGCATCGCCCCCACCCCGCCGCGTGACGTGGTGGATGCCGCCATCACCCGCGCCACCAATGGCCTGTTCGCCGAGCAGAAGCCCGATGGCCACTGGGTTTACGAGCTGGAGGCGGATGCCACCATTCCGGCCGAATATGTATTGCTGCGCGCATTTCTGGGCGAGCCGGTGGATGATGCGCTGGAGGCCAGGATCGGTACCTATCTGCGCCGCCGCCAGTCCGCCGTGCATGATGGCTGGCCGCTGTTCCATGATGGCGATTTCGACATCAGTGCCACCATCAAGGCCTATTATGCGCTCAAGATGATCGGCGATGACATCGACGCGCCCCACATGGCCCGGGCCCGTGCCGCCATTTTGCGCGCTGGCGGGGCCGAGGCGGGCAATGTCTTCACCCGCATCCAGCTGGCGCTGTTTGGCGCGGGGAGCTGGGATGCGGTGCCCACCCTGCCGCCGGAGCTGATGCTGGCGCCGCGCTGGTTCCCGGTCCACCTCACCAAATTTTCCTATTGGGCGCGCACGGTGGTGGTGCCGCTGCTGGTGCTCTGCACGCTGAAGCCGCTGGCGAAAAACGCCAAAGGCGTGTTGGTGGACGAGCTATTTTCCGGCAAGCCCGCCAGCCTCACCAGTCAGGCCACCCATGTCAACAAGGGCTGGCAGCTGTTCTTTGCCGCCCTCGATGTGGTGCTCAAGCGCGTGGATGGCTGGTGGCCCAAGCGGCTGCGGGCCAAGGCGATCGCCCTGTGCGAGGCATGGGTTACAGAGCGGCTGAACGGCGAGGATGGCCTCGGCGCCATCTATCCCGCCATGGCCAACAGCGTGATGATGTATGATCTGCTGGGCTATCCGCCCGAGCACCCGGCCCGCGCCATTGCCCGCCTCTCGGTGGATAAGCTGCTCGTCATCAAGGAGGATGAGGCCTATTGCCAGCCCTGCGTTTCGCCAGTGTGGGACACGGCCCTGGCCGCCCATGCCATGCTGGAAGTGGGCACGCCCGAGGCGGTGGAGCGGGCCCACAAGGCGCTGGACTGGCTGCGGCCGCGTCAGGTGCTGGATGTCGCGGGCGACTGGATCGATCAGCGCCCCGGCGTGCGCCCCGGTGGCTGGGCGTTCCAGTATGGCAATGATTACTACCCGGATCTTGACGATACCGCCGTGGTGGTGATGGCGATGGACCGCGCCGAGACCTTGCGCGGGCCCGAAAGCGCGGGCGACGATGGCTCCGACAATTCCGGGGCCATTGCGCGCGGCCGCGAATGGGTGGAGGGCCTGCAAAGCCACGACGGCGGCTGGGGCGCCTTCGATGCCGATAACGACAAGGATTTCCTCAACAATCTGCCCTTTGCCGACCATGGCGCCCTGCTCGATCCGCCGACGGCCGATGTCTCGGCGCGGTGCATCTCGATGCTGGCGCAGTTGGGCGAGCCCGTGGATTCGCCCCGCATGAAGGCGGCGCTGGCGTGGCTGGAAAAGGAGCAGGAGGCGGAAGGCAGCTGGTTTGGCCGTTGGGGGGTGAACTATGTCTATGGCACATGGTCGGTGCTCTGCGCGCTCGGCCGGGCGGGGATCGCCTCGGATCATCCGATGGTGGCCCGCGCCGTGGCATGGCTGAAGGCGGTGCAGAACGAGGACGGCGGCTGGGGCGAGGGCTGCGCCTCCTATTCGCTCGACCGCAAGGGGCATGAGGCTTTCCGTTCAACCGCCAGTCAGACGGCCTGGGCCACACTTGGCCTCATGGCGGTAGGAGAAGCAAAATCGGCGGAAGTGGCGCGCGGCATGGAATGGCTGGTGGCCAATCAGGGTGATGATGGGCTATGGGGGCAGGAAGTCTACACCGGTGGCGGATTTCCTCGGGTGTTCTATCTGCGTTATCACGGATATCCGCGGTATTTCCCCCTTTGGGCCTTGGCGCGATACCGTAACCTGAGCCTTGCCAACACGGAGCGAGTCGTATGGGGCATGTGAAGCCCGTCATCGCTATTACCGGCACACGGCGCGAGGGGCTGGTTCTGGCCGACGCCGGGGTCGAGGTCATCTGCGCGGGCGGCGATGAGGCCGCTCTGGCTCAGCGCCTTGACGAACTCGCCCCCGACGCCGCCGGCTTCATCAGCTTTGGCATGGCCGGCGCGATTGATCGTTCGCTGTCATTGGGCGATTGGGTGGTCGGCAAACGGCTGGTCGGCAGCTTCCCGGCTTCCTGCGACCCGGGCTGGGCACAGGCGTTGATGGCGCGCATTCCCGGCGCAAGGCTGGGCGCGGTGCAGGCCGATGGGCGCCTGCTGTCCGATCCTTACGACAAGGAGCATGTCTCTGCCCGCAGCGCGGCGCTGGTGGTCGATATGGAAAGCCATATCGTGGCCGAGGCGGCGGCGCGGGCCGGTATTCCCTTCGCCATTCTGCGCTGCGTGTCGGACACGACCGGCATTACATTGCCACCAGCAGTGGATGTCATGATGCGGCCTGATGGCTCCATCGATATCGGTGCGGTTCTGCGGTCGCTGGCCATTCAGCCCGGCCAGATTCCCAGCTTTACCCGCACGCTGATGTCCTTTGCCAAGGCCTATGGCATGATGGGCAAGGGCGCGCAGGCCATCGGCGAGCGGCTGGGCTTCGACGCGCGCTGAGCGTGAGAGTGAGCAAGATTTAAGCGTAAGTCTTGGGGGTGTTACACTCCCAAACCCCCATTGCTGTCCGCGTTAATACCTTCTCTCGGCGTCAGGCCCCGCCGCGAAGCGGCTATAGGCCTGCGGTGCGGGTGGTGTTGGGCAAAGCGGCTGCCCCTCGCGCCACCTCTCGCCGGGAGACGGGAAGGGGTGCAGGGGACGAGTCCCCTGCTTCTATCGCTTGACCTTACCCTTCACTGAAACCCTTTACCAAACCTCACGCCGCGCGGGTGGCGCGACGATAGGCTTCGGGATCCTCGATGCGGATCTTTTCCATCTCGCGCTCGACATGGGTGGCGTGGACATCTTCGGCCGGGCGCTGGTGCGACAGGTCGACGTCGGGCGCCATCGGGCCTTCGGTGCGGATGCCGGTAATGCCCACCTTGATGAACTCCCACGGGCGGCTGATGCCCTCGGCGGCGGCGGTGCCTTCAAAGCCGCAATGCACCATGCAATTGGCGCATTTTTCATATTTGCCGACGCCGTACTGATCCCAGTCGGTGCCTTCCATCAGTTCGGCGAAGGTTTCGACATAACCTTCACCCACCAGATAGCAGGGCTTCTGCCAGCCGAAGACGGTGCGCAGCGGCATCGACCAGGGTGTGCATTCATAGCTGCGGTTGCCAGCGAGGAAGTCGAGGAACAGCGGCGAGTTGGTGAACTTCCACTTCTTGCCGCCGCCGGTGCCCTTTTTGGCGCCCTTGGCATCGGCGCCACGGCGCAGAATGTCGCGGAACAGGTTCTTGGTCTTCTCGCGGGTGAGGAAGTGTTCCTGATCGGCGGCGCGCTCGTAGGCATAGCCCGGGCTGATCGTCACCTCGACATCGAGGCTGGCCATCAAATCGAGGAAGGCGGCCATGCGTTCGGGGTTGGCGTCGTTGAACACGGTGCAGTTGACCTGCACGCGGAAGCCCCGCGCCTTGGCCATGTGGATCGCTTCCACCGCCACATCATAGGTGCCTTCCTGATCCACGGCCTTGTCGTGGGCCTGCTGGTCACCATCGAGATGGATGGACCAGGTGAAGAAGGGGTGGGGCTGGTATTCGTCGATCTTCTTTTTCAGCAGCAGGGCGTTGGTGCACAGGATGACGAACTTTTTCCGGTCGAGGTAGCCGCGCACGATTTCGGCCATGTCGCGATGCAGCAGCGGCTCGCCGCCAGCGATGGAGACAGCGGGGGCGCCGCATTCCTCAATGGCATCCAGGCACTGCTGCACCGACAGGCGGCGGTTGAGGATGGCATCGGGATAGTCGATCTTGCCGCAGCCGGGGCAGGCGAGGTTGCAGCGCAGCAGCGGCTCCAGCATCAGCACCAGCGGATATTTGCCGCCCTTCAGCTGGTTGACCACGGCATGGGTGCCAATGCGGATGGCGGTGGCAATCGGAACGGACATCTACAACTCCTTACCGGCACGAAGGGCTCGCGGCGGATTTGGGGCGCCGACGCGAGCAATTCGCGCCGGTTCTGGGCCTGCCGGCGCGCGGATGGCGAACCGGATCGCGCGCCTTCTAGCGGTGAATCGCGCGTCGCGCCACTGTGATCTCTTCGCGCCCGCAGCGAGGGGGCACGGGCGGTCAGGTCATTGCCCCACCCGTTCACCGCTTCTCCGGTTCATTGCCCATGTTCATTGCCCATGTTCATTGCGCTGTCATGTTGGGCGCTCTAAATGGCGGCCTCCATCATGAAGCAGGATGATTATGCGCAAAGTTCTCCCCGTGCTGCTGTCCCTGAGCCTTTCGGCGATGACCGCGTTTGTCGCATGCCCCGTGCCCGCCGCCGCGCAAGCGAGCGATCCCGCTCTCGCCACGGTGGAGGTGCTCGATAACGGGTTGCTCGAAATCATGCATGCCGGTGCCGCCGCCGGTCAGGCCGGGCGCGAGCGACAGATCGCCCCGGTGGTGGATCGCAGCTTCGACATTCCGCTGATGACGCGCTTTTCCGTGGGGCCAGCGTGGCTCAGCTTTACCGCGCATGATCAGGCCGCGCTGATTACCGCCTTTCGCGCCATGACTATCGCCCAATATGCGCATAATTTCGATGGCTGGTCGGGCGAGCGTTTCACCATGTCGCCGCAAGTCGTGACACGCGGGCTGGACAAGGAGGTTTCCACCACCCTGACCACGCCCGGCGGCGGGACCGAGCCGCTGAACTACCGCCTTCGCGCGAACGGGGGGCAGTGGAAAATCATCGACGTTTATTATCGCAGCAATATCTCGCAGCTGGCAACGCGGCGCTCGGATTTTGCCTCGGTGCTGGCCAATGGCGGGGCGCCGGCGCTGATCGTGAAGCTGAACCGGCTCGCGGCGTCCCCGCGCTGAGGGGCGCCTCCCGGCTAGCCGCCGGGGTGGCGCTTGCGCCAGGCCTGCGGCCCCGAGGGACCCATCATATAGCGCAGATCGAGCTGGATGGTTTGCGGCTGGGCGCCATGGGCAAAGACCGCGTTGCGCCATTTTGGTGAGGAAAATCCGGTAAAGGAATCGCGCGAGAAGCCGACGCCCTCCTTGGGGATGCCGAAAATCCCGCGATCGACCTCGTCATTATTGTTTTCATCGTGGAACAGCTGCGCGGCATAGTCGCCGGGCGGCACGTGGTCGATCACCACCCGCGTGGTGCCGGCGTGGGCCGGGGCATTGGCCGACCATGGGCAGGAATCGGCCAGAAACCGGTCTTTCGGGCAGATGGACACCCGCACCACGCCGCGATCATTGCGGACATTGGCCACCTCCACCACGATTGGCGCCCATGGCGGAACCAGGGCTGGCGCGGGGGCTGGCGCGGCATTGGCCGAGGCCATTGCCGCCAGTTCCGCCACGAGGGCGGCCAGCATCATCAATCCCTCACCTCTTTTTCCACGCTTGCCTCGTTCCACCTGAGGGCCTTCAACACGGCATCGACGATGCCTGCTGCGTTGAGGCCTGCGGTGTCGTATTGCTTGTCGGGGCTGTCGTGGTCCTGGAAGACGTCGGGCAGGCGCAGGGTGCGGATTTTCAGGCCGCCATCGGTC
>CAIWFP010000003.1 GCA_903911985.1 uncultured Sphingomonadales bacterium | reverse complement strand
TGAGATTTTCGCTGGGGTCGGCGGCGCTGGTGGCGGTGGCGGTGGCGGCGGTGGCCTGTGTGGCGAACATGCCGCGCAGGGTCTCGCTCTCCGACAGGTTCAGGCGGCAGCCCAGGGAGATGACATCAAGCTTCATTGGGAGCGTCACTGGGACCGTCACTGGGCGGCACCGTAATCGGTGGATTCGAAGCTGCCGGTGAAGCTGATGGTGGCGGGGCCGGTCATCAGGATGGTGCCCGCAGGCGTCCATTCGATGAGCAGGTCACCGCCGGGAAGGGTTACGGTGACGCGGCGTTCAGTGAGGCCACGGCGCATGGCGGCAATCGCCGTGGCGCAGGCGCCGGTGCCGCAGGCCAGCGTGAGCCCCGCGCCGCGCTCCCATACGCGCAGGGTGATGGTGGTGCGCGAGGTGACACTGGCGACGTTGACGTTGACCCGCTCGGGGAAGAGAGCGTCGTGTTCGATGATCGGGCCGAGGCGGTCGAGCGGGATGGCGTTGGTGTCGGGGACGAAGAAAATGGCGTGGGGGTTGCCGACATTGACCGCGACGGGGTTTTCCAGCGCGTGGGTTTCATCGATGGGCCAGCCAACGGGCATGGCGAGTGTGTCCATCGCATAGGCCAGCGGGATCGAACCCCACGCGAAATGGGGGGCGCCCATGTCCACGGTGATGCTGCCATGAGCCGGGCCAGAATCATGGGGCTTTGCGGTGAGCAGGCCGGCGGCGGTCTCGATGGTGGCGTCGCGCCCATGCAGCAGGCCCACGGCGCGGGTGGCGTTGCCGCAGGCGGATACCTCGCCGCCATCGGGGTTGAAGATGCGCATTTTGACGGTGGCGCGGGTGGAGGGCTCCAGCACGATCAGCTGGTCGCAGCCGATGCCCTGCTGGCGGTTGGCCAAAGCGGCGGCAAGCTGGGCGGTGATGGGCGGCAGGGGTTGGACGCGCGCGTCGAGCACGACAAAGTCATTGCCCAGCCCATGCATCTTGACGAAGGAAACGCGCATAATCCCGGCGCTCTAGGCCTGTGCGCGGCCAGCGTCCAGACCCCTGTGCGCGGCATTTGTGCCCGGCCGGCCCCCGCATGGGTGATGCGGGGGGCTGACTGGGGGAATGAGGTCAGGCCTGATGGCGGCGGCGTTGGGGCGTGAAGGTGGGCGCGATGGTTTCGTCCGGGGTGCCGCTGGGCTGGCTGGCGGGCTGGGCGATGGGCTCGGCGGCTGTGGCTGGTTCAATCGCCGCCGGGCCGATGAGCTGCATATCGCTGGCAGGCAGGGCGGCGGGGCCCATGAAGCGGGTGATGAGGTGGGCGGTCTCGCCCGCCGGTTGCGGCGCGCCGAAAATATAGCCCTGTCCGCGAAAATCGCCCATGTCCTGCAGGTCTTCCAGCAGCGCGGGGCTGTCGATGCCCTCGACCGCGATGGGCAGGTTCATGCCGCGACCCAGTGTGACCACGCTTTCGACGATGGCGCGGGCGTCGCTGTCCTCGGCCATGCCCGAGACCAGCCCGCGATGCAGCTTGATCCGGTCAAAGGCGAGGCGGCGCAGTTGCGACAGCGAGCAGAAGCCCATGCCGAAATCGTCGAGGCAGAGGCTGACGCCCTGATTTTTCAGGCTCGACAACAGCGTGATGACGCCGGTGAGATCGCCATGCAGGCAGGTCTCGCTGATCTCCACTTCCAGACGGTTGCGGGAGAAATTTTCCACCTGGCACAGTTTCAGCAGTTTCTGCGCAAACCACGGGTCGCGCACCTGCACGGGCGAGATGTTTACCGACAGGGTGAGTTCCGGGCGCCAGCTCTGGGCATCGCGCAGGGCCTGACCGATGAGGACATCCGACAATTGGGCAATGGCGCCGATTTCCTCGGCGATGGGAATGAAGACATCGGGTTCCAGCAGGCCGAAGCTGGGCGAGTGCCAGCGGGCCAGCATCTCGAAACCGACCAGCGTTTCGGTGGCAAGGTCGAGGACCGGCTGGTAATAGGGCACGAACTCGCCGCGCGCGATGCCGGCGCGGATGCCCGCCTCCAGATCGCAGCGGTGACGCAGCGCGTCTTCCATGTGATCGGTATACCACAGATAGCGGTCGCGGCCGGTCTTCTTGGATTGGTAGAGCGCGACATCGGCCTGATGCAGCAGGGCGTCGATCAGCGGGCGGTTGTCGCTGGCCTGACGGGGGGCTTCGGAATGGGCCAGACCCAGCGAGACGGTGAGGCTGCCGTGGAAGCCTTCGGTTTCAACCGGGGTGGCGGCCTCGGCCACGATCTGGTTGGCGAGCCGGTCCACCTGATAGGGATACGCGGGGGGATAGGTCAGAATGCAGGCGAATTCGTCGCCGCCCAGACGCGCCATGACCGAACCGGTGGGCAGCACGGCGCCAATCCGCAGGGCGCATTGACGCAGCATGATGTCGCCGACGCGGTGGCCATAGGTGTCGTTGATGGTCTTGAAATTGTCGACGTCGATCATGATGACCGCGATGGCATCGTCGCGGTTGGTTGCTTCGGTCAGCAGCGTATCGCTGGCCGGGCCAATCGAGCGGCGGTTGTAGCAGCCGGTAAGCGGATCGGTGAGGGCGTTGCGGCGGTCTTCCTCGGCGGCGCGGCGGCGGTTGCGCATTTCGCCATGCAGCTGAACGCACAGGTGGCAGCCAACCACGGCCAGGCCAAGCACCAGCACCAGCACCGTGCAGCCCAGCCAGCCGGGCGCGGTGGGGAAAATGGAGCGCGCCAGAATGGAGCTGCCCACGCCCAGCACCAGAATGCCCACCGCGATGGCCAGCCCAAGGGCCAGTACGTCGGTTTCCAGCAGCCGCCGATGGCTTGATCGGCTGGCGGTTGGAATATTCGCCGTGGTATTCAGTTCAATATCCGACACGGTGTCGTTCCCCGATCGCATCCAGTTGAGCCAGACTAGGCCTGCTCTCTGAAGGAAAGGTTAAATTCGCGTCGCGGGCGGCGAAGGATTTGTCCGGAAATGGCGGCGGGCGGCGGGATACGGGGGTGATACGGTAGGGGCGCCTGAGCCAGCCGGCGGCGGGCGGGACCGGCTGTGTGTTGGCGGGAATTGCCGCCGGGGAGGGGGCGGGATGAGGGGCGTTGAGGGGCCGGGGCGAGGGGCCGGGGCGAGGGGGCGGGGCGAGGGGGCCGGGGCGAGGGGGCCGGGGCGCCCCCTCCAAACGTCAGCCGCCGCTGGAGATCGGCGGGGGTGGCGCGGCAATGTCGCCGGCGGTGGCGACATAGAGCCGGGCGATGGTCAGATATTGGCGGCTTTGCGCCTCCAGCAGGGTCATGCGGGCGCGCTGGTTGGCGCGGCTGGCGTCGAGGACCTGCAGGATGCCGCTGTTGCCCACCTGAAAGCTCTTGCGCGAGAGGGCGAGCGACTGTTCGGAGAGCGCCGCTGTCTGGCGGGCGGAGGCAAGCGAGGCCGCGTCGTTCGACAGGCCGGCCAGCAGGTCGCTGACCTGCGCGAAGGCGGCGAGCACCGTTTCGCGATAGGACGCGGCGGCGGCGCGGGCCTCGGCCTCGGCGCCGCGTTTGGCCGCATGCAGCGAACCGCCGTGGAAGATGGGCGCGGAAACGCCGCCGAACAGATCAAAGCCCCGGAAACTGGGCGAAAAAATCTGCGAGGTGAGGCTGGCCGCCTGCTCGATATTGGCGCCAAGGCTTATGTCGGGATACAGATTGGCCTGCGCCACGCCGATGGCGGCCACCGCCGCGTGGAGCCGGGCCTCGGCGGTGAGGATATCCGGGCGGCGATGAACCAGCGCCGAGGGCAGGGCCACGGGAATGCTGGCGGGCAGGGCGATCTGGGCCAGCGAATAGTCCGTGGCGCCCAGTTCCGCCGGGGTGATGCCGAGCAGCGTGGCCAGCAGGTCGCGGGCCTCCGCCAGATTTTGCTGGAGCGCGGGCAGGGTGCCCTCGTCGGCGGAAAGCTGGGCCTGGGCGCTCAGCACCTCGACCAGCGTGCCGCTGCCGGCGTCCTTGCGGGCGCGGGTGAGGGTGAGGTTGCGGCGGCTCTCGTCGATCAGCGCGCTTTGCGTGGTGATGGCGTCGCGGATGGCGGCGATGGTCAGATAATCGGCCACCACGCGCCCGGCGAGGGCGAGATGGGCGGCCTGGGTCTGGTGCGCCTGCGCCTCGCCCTCGGCCCGGGCCGGTTCCGAGGCGCGGCGCAGTTTGCCCCATAGG
>CAIWFP010000002.1 GCA_903911985.1 uncultured Sphingomonadales bacterium | reverse complement strand
TGAACTCGCCAAAGCCCGGCAGCTTTATCCAAGCCTTGAATTTGCGAGTGAGCATTCACTTAGCGAGCTTGAAGCGACTCTCGGCATCCCGCTTTCAGGTGGTGGAGATCTAAAGGCCGATCCAGCGAACCACTAGCAGCATAGCTTAACCGCCGTTGTTCGCCCCCAACCGGCGCACTTGGGGGTATTATTGGGGGTATGTCGTAAAACGCATCGGCATGAAATGGCTAAATTCAGCTATTTTTAGCCATCAATTCGAGTGCGTCACCGACCATTTTCTAGACCAGCGTTTGACGCAGCTCGCAGACGGGGAACAGGCTCCCCGCCCGGGGCTGTCGGGGCGCGATGGGGCGCTCGGCAACAGGTGACGCAATTACCGCCCGGGCAGGCCTTTCACTTCGCTTTCAAATCCGGCTTGCCCCGGATCGCCCGCGGGCGCCGCATCGGTAGCCCCATCGGTCGCGGCGGCGGATGCCGCGATCGCGCGGGCGGGCGCCAGTTGCGGTTGTGAACGCAGGCTGTCGTAGGGCAGCATCGCGTCCGTGATCGATCCGCTGAACACCTGCCCCACGGCGGTGCGCTGATCCTCGCCCTTGCCAGAGCGGTGGCAGGCGGCCAGCGCCAGCAGGCCAGCCAGCAAAACGGCGCAACGCAGGTGGCGGGGGCAAGAACTCATGGCAAAATCTCCGTCGGCGCATCACTGCCGCAAGGCAGCGCGAGCGTCGAGAGGAAATCGCTTGCCCGCGCCAGCAGCGCCTCGTCCCACTCTTGCGCGCTGACGGCAAGGCCAAGGCGCGCAAGGCTCGTCACCCCTTTTTCCGCGATGCCGCAGGGCACGATGCCGGTGAAATGGGTGAGGTCCGGCGAAAGATTGACGGCAAAGCCATGCATCGTCACCCAGCGGCGGATGCGCACGCCGATGGCGCCGATCTTGGCCTCGCATCCATCGATATCCCGCGTCCAGATGCCCACGCCCGCGTCCGACCGCATGGCTGACACGCCAAAATCCCCCAGCGTGGCGATCACCCAGCTCTCCAGCGCATCCACGAAACGGCGCGCGTCGCGGCTGCGGGTTTTGAGGTCGAGAAGGACATAGCCCACCCTTTGCCCCGGCCCATGATAGGTGTAGCGCCCGCCCCGCCCGGCGACCACCACATCAAAACGCGGGTCGAGCAATTCGGCGACATTGGCGCTGGTACCGGCGGTATAGACCGGCGGGTGCTCCAGCAGCCAGATCAGCTCTGCCGCGCGCCCTTCCTGAATGGCCAGATTGCGCGCGTCCATCTCGGCCAGCGCCCGGGCATAGGGCACCAGCGCGGTTTCGCGGCGGATTTCGATGTTTCGCGGCATATCCTTGGGCATACGCGTTGCGTGGCGCCATTAAAGCCGGTTATCAAGGGGCAACAGGAGTATCCCCACATGAAGCTCGATATCAACCTCGTCTGGCGCCGGGCCAGCGCCGCCGTCGCGGCCAATCGCGAGGTGCTGGCAGGTTTGGCAGGCGTGTTCATCCTGCTGCCGCGCCTTGCCTTCGAACTGTTTGCTCCCCCGGCGCCCGAGGCACGAGCCGGATTGAGTTTCGAGGCCATGGCACAGGTGCTGCAGACCTATTACGCCAGCATCATGCCATGGTTGCTGGCGGTGGTCGTGGTCGAAACCACCGGCACGCTGGCGCTGCTCACCCTGTTGACCGACCCGAGCCACCCCACCGTGGGTCAGGCGATCCGCCGGGGCGCGCTTAGCGTCGTCCCCTATCTTGCGGCGCAGATGCTGTTTGTCCTCGGGTTGGGGATAGCGAGCAGCGTGGTGCTCGGTCTGGCGGGCATGAGCGGGTCGAAACCGCTGGCGGGCCTGGTATTGGGCACCATCCTGTTCTGGGCGGTCTACGCCGGGATGCGCCTGACGGTGCTGGCCCCGGTCATCGTCGTGGACCGCGCGCGCGGGCCTCTGGCGGCGATTGGCCGCGCGTGGCGGCTGACGCGGGGCAATGCCGCGAGAATCTGCGCCCTGTTGCTGCTGTTTGTGGTGGTGATGGCGGTGGCATTGCTCGCGGCCAGCGGCGTTGTCGGCTCCCTTGGCACCCTGCTGGCGGGGCGCAACCCGGCGCGGATCGCGGTGTCGGTGGTCACCTCTGTCGTGTCGAGCACCTTCACCGTCTATCTGGTGGCGATGATCGCCGCCATCCACCTGCAACTCACCGAGCCAGCCACCGGTGCGCACGATCAACTGTATTAGCGATCGGCGCCGCGGCTGGCGGTAATTCAGAGAATCTCCAGCACCTTTTCCTGCGGACGGCACAGCGCCACGCCCTTGTCAGTTTCCACCAGCGGCCGCTCGATCAGGATCGGGTCGGCCGCCATCGCCGCCAGTACCGTGGCGTCGTCGGCTCCGGGCAGGCCGCGCTCCTCGGCGTCGGTGCCGCGCAGGCGCAGGCCCGCCTGTGGGGTCATGCCGGCATCGGCATAAAGCTGGGCCAGCTTGGCAGGCGTCGGCGGGGTCTTGAGATATTCCACCACCGTCAGATCCACGCCCGGCGTTTCGGACAGGATGGCCAGCGTCTTGCGCGAGGTGCCGCAGGCGGGGTTATGCCAGATCGTCGCTTTCATAAATTCCTCATGCAAAACACATTTCCGGCAGCCTCATAACGGCCGGATAGCGGCTGCGCAAACCAGCAAATCGCCCGCCTGCCGCATGGCCGATACCACCGGCGCGGATCGACAGCAGCGGATCGACAGGCGCCAAACAGGCGTGTATGGCGCCCGCCTATGGTAAACGCTCCTTCCCCCCCCCTACTTCCGCGCATTGGCTATCCCTCGGACCTGCGTGGTTTATCGATGGTGGAGCTGCGTCAGCTGGCGGACGAGGTTCGTTCGGACATGCTGGATGCGGTGGGGCAGACCGGTGGGCATCTGGGTTCGGGTTTGGGCGTTGTCGAGCTGACGGTGGCGATCCACTATGTGTTCGACACGCCGGTGGACCGGTTGATCTGGGATGTGGGCCATCAGGCCTATCCGCACAAGATCCTGACCGGGCGGCGCGAGGCTTTGCGGACCATTCGCCAGCCGGGCGGGCTCTCGGGCTTCACCAAGCGGACGGAGAGCGAATACGACCCGTTCGGCACGGCGCATTCCAGCACCTCGATCTCGGCGGCGCTGGGCTTTGCCATGGCCAACAAGCTGGCCGGGCGGGCGGGCAAGGGCATCGCGGTCATCGGCGATGGCGCGATGTCGGCGGGCATGGCCTATGAGGCGATGAACAACGCCCATGACGCGGGCAACCGGCTGGTGGTGATCCTCAACGACAACGACATGTCGATCGCGCCGCCGGTGGGCGGGCTGTCGGCCTATCTGGCGCGGCTGGCGTCGTCCCGGCCGTTTCTGGAGTTTCGCGAGCTGGCCAAGCGGCTGGCGGCGCATCTGCCGGCGGGGCTGCACCGCGCGGCGCGGCGCACCGACGAATATGCCCGGGGCATGGCGATGGGCGGCACCCTGTTCGAGGAGCTGGGCTTCTACTATGTCGGCCCGATCGACGGGCATAATCTGGAACAGCTGATCCCGGTGCTGGAGAATGTGCGCGATGCCGCCTCTGGCCCCTGCCTGATCCATGTCGTGACGCAAAAGGGCAAGGGCTATGCCCCGGCCGAGGCGGCGGCGGACAAATATCACGGCGTCACCAAATTCAACGTGGTGACGGGCGAGCAGGTGAAGGCCCCGCCCGGGCCGCCCAGCTATCAGAACGTGTTTGGCGAGACGCTGGCCAAGATCGCGGAAACGGACGAGCGGATTGTCGCCATCACCGCCGCCATGCCCAGCGGCACCGGGGTGGACAAGTTCGCGCATGCGCACCCCACCCGCAGCTTTGACGTGGGCATTGCCGAGCAGCACGCCGTCACCTTCGCGGCGGGCCTCGCGGCGGAGGGCATGCGCCCATTCTGCGCGATTTACTCCACCTTCCTGCAGCGCGCCTATGATCAGGTGGTGCATGATGTGGCGATCCAGAACCTGCCGGTGCGTTTCGCGATAGACCGCGCCGGGCTGGTGGGGGCCGATGGCGCCACGCATGCCGGCAGCTTCGACATCACTTATCTGGCGAGCCTGCCCAACTTTGTGGTGATGGCGCCCAGCGACGAGGCCGAGCTGGTGCATATGACCTATACCGCCGCGCTGCACGACAGCGGCCCCATCGCCTTCCGCTATCCGCGCGGGGGCGGCACGGGGGTGGCCTTGCCAGAGGTTCCGGTGCGGCTGGAGATCGGCAAGGGCCACATGGCGCGCGGCTCGGCGGAAAAGGGCGGCAAGGTGGCGATTTTGTCGCTGGGCACGCGGCTGACCGAGGCGCTGAAGGCGGCGGACGCGCTGGAGGCCAGGGGTCTGGCGACTTCGGTGGCCGATCTGCGCTTTGCCAAGCCGCTGGACGAGGCGCTGATCAAGCGGCTTTGCGCCACCCACGAGGTGGTGGTGACCATCGAGGAGGGCGCCATCGGTGGCCTGGG
>CAIWFP010000001.1 GCA_903911985.1 uncultured Sphingomonadales bacterium | reverse complement strand
TCATCGTCGATGGCCGCCCGGCGGGCTTCACGTCCGCAACCGAATTCATCGCCATTCCCCGGGACAGCCGCGTGCTGGTGCCGGGGCCGCTCTATCACAATGCCCCGTTCAGCGCGGCCATCTTCGCGTTGTTTCGCGGCAATATGGTCATCACCATGCCGCGTTTCGATGCCGAAGGCGCTCTGCGGCTGATCGACGAGGAACGGGCAAGCTGGGCCCTGATGGTGCCGACGATGATGCACCGGATCATGGCCCTGCCGCGCGAACAGCGCGCAAGCCACAACCTCTCGCACTGGTCCAGGGTGGTCCACACCGCCGCGCCCATGCCGGCGTGGCTGAAGCGCAAGTGGATCGACTGGCTGGGGGCCGATCACATCTGGGAAGTCTATGGCGCCACCGAAGGGCTGGTGCGTTGCTGGATCGGCGGCACCGAATGGCTGGAGCGGCCCGGCTCCGTCGGCAAGCCGCTGGGCGGCGCCCGCCTGCGTATTCTCGACGAACATGGCGCGGATGTCCCCCAGGGGGAGCTGGGCGAGGTTTTCGCCATGCCGCCGCAGGGGCCGGGCACAAGCTACCGCTACATCGGCGCCACGCGTCGCGCCACGGCGGATGGCTGGGAAAGCGTGGGCGATGCCGGCTGGCTGGATGCGGATGGCTACCTCTACCTTGCCGACCGCCGGGATGACCTGATCATTTCCGGCGGCGTCAACATCTGGCCGGCCGAGGTCGAGGCCGCCCTGCTCACCCATCCCGATATCGCCAGTTGCGCCGTATACGGCGTTCCCCATGCGGAGCTGGGCATGGCGGTGCACGCCACAATCGAAAGCGTGGCCCTGCGCGATATTGACGCGCTCTCGGCCTTTCTGGCCACCCGCCTTGCCCGCACCAAGCATCCGCGATCGATCACCCTGACCCAAACCCCCGTGCGCGATGACGCGGGGAAATTTCGCAAACCCAGAATCAAGGAAGTCTCATGACCGCCCCTACCACCGTTCCTTTGGCGCAATTGACCCAGTTCCGCCTTGAAGTTCAGGCCAACGGTCTGGCTCACCTCATCTTCGACTGCGCCGATCGCTCGATGAATGTGTTTTCGAACAAGGCGATCCTCGAACTGGGCATCATTGCCGACTGGCTGCGCCTCAGCGATGTGCGCGGGCTGGTCGTGCGTTCGGGCAAGCCTTCGGGCTTTTGCGCCGGGGCGGACCTCACGGAACTGGGCGTCGCCTATGACATGATCGTCGCGGCGCCGCGCCCCACCCGCTTCGACATGGCCTTCAACCATTTCTTCCCGCTTGGCCACGCCATCCGCCGCCTTGAAACCGCCGGCAAGCCGGTCGCCGCCGCCATCGCCGGGGTGGCGCTGGGTGGCGGCTGCGAGCTGGCGCTGGGGTGCCATTACCGCGTGATCACCACCTCGAAGCGCGCCATGCTCGGCCTGCCGGAATGCGCCGTCGGTCTGCTGCCCGGGGCGGGCGGCACACAACGCATGCCGCGCCTCGTCGGGCTGGAACTGGGGCTCGACGTGCTGCTGCTGGGCCGCAATCTGCAGGGCGAGGAGGCGCTGCGGGCCGGGCTGGTCGATGCCGTGGTGGGCGAAGGCGAGGAGGTTGCCGCCGCGGAAAGCTGGCTGCTGTCCGAAGCCGCCCATTGCACCCAGCCCTGGGACCGACCCGGCGCCCGCCCCCTGCCGCACAGCGCCAGCGCCGAGCCCATCGCCACGGTCCGCGCCCGCGAAATTGCCCGCATGCTCGGCCACGAACCGGCCCCGCTGGCGATCCTTGATTGCGTCGAGCTGGGCCTGATGCAGCCGATGGATGGGGCGATCCGGTCCGAAATGGCGGTCTTCGCGGCGCTGATCCAGCGGCCCGAGCCGCGTAACATGATCCGCACCATGTTTCTGGGCAAACAGGCCTTCGACAAGGCCGCCCGCGCCGACGCGGTGCCCGCGCAGGTGCTGGATGCCAAGGCCCGGGTGGAGGCGCTGGTGCGCCAGGCCCTGGCGGATTGCCCCGATCTCCATCGCGCGGGTCTGCTGACACAGGGCCAGATGCTGCAACCCGTGCAGAACCGGGTGGGAGAGGATTTCTGGTTCCGCTCCGACAATGCGGTAAATGCCGCGGTGCTTGCCCTATGCGCGCAAACCGCCCCGATCATGGGCGAGCTTAGCCCGGAGAACCTGTTGTTGCTCGACCACGCGCTGGCCACGGATGGCATCATCCCGGCCTATCTCGGCGGGCTCTACGGGCTCGCTGCCGCCACTACCCAATAATGCGATAAACCATAATCAGAAGAGGATGCCTGTCATGGCCGATTACGTCATCGTTGGCGCCGGTTCAGCCGGTTGTGTGCTTGCCAATAGGCTCAGTGCCGATCCGGCGAAAAATGTTGTGCTGATCGAGGCGGGGGGGCGTGATTCAAACTTCCTCTTCCGCATGCCCGCCGGTTTCTTCCCCCTGATGCAGACCGGCAAGGGCAATTGGAACTTCGAGACCGTGCCACAAAAGCACCTCGAAAACCGCGTGCTCTATTTCCCGCGCGGCAAGGTCTGGGGCGGGTCCAGCGCGATCAACGGCATGGTCGTCTCGCGCGGCAATGCGGCGGATTATGATCGCTGGGCGCAGCTGGGCAACGCCGGGTGGAGCTGGGCCGACTGCCTGCCATGGTTCAAGGCGATCGAAAGCTACCCCGATGGCGATCCGGCAACGCGCGGTCACGACGGGCCGATGAAGGTCACCCAGTCACCCCTCGACACGATGAACCCCGTACCGCGCGCCTTTCTCGACGCGGGCGTCGAGGCCGGGCATCCGTTCAATCCCGACCTGAACGCGGGCCACCCGCTGGGCATGGCGCGGATGCAGGGCAATTACGCAAACGCCCGGCGGCAGAGCGCCTCGGCAACCTATCTCGAACCCGCGCTAGGCCGCCCCAACCTCACCGTCATCAGCAAGGCGCTGGTCCACCGCATCCTCATCGAGGGCGGGCGGGCCGTCGGGGTGGAATATAGCCAGGGCCGCAAAACCTTCACCCAGCGCGCCACCGCCGAGGTTATCCTGTGCGGCGGGGCGATCAATTCGCCGCAGGTGCTGCAATTGTCCGGCATTGGCGATCCCGCCGATCTGGTGCCGCTGGGCATCGCGGTGAAGCACGAGCTACCCGGCGTCGGCAAGAATCTGCAGGACCACCTGTCCGTCACCGTCAAGCACCGCCTGAGCCTGCCGATCTCATCGCTGAATGATCTCAAGCCTCTGGCGACGCTCAAGGCGCTGGCGGAATATTTCCTGTTCAGCACCGGCACCACCGTCACCAGCGGTCTTGATGCCTGGGCCCATCTGAAGTCGCGCACCGACCTCGAAAATCCCGATATCCAGATGTATTGCGTGCCCCTGATGTACAATGATCACGGCCGCGACGTCATCAAGGAACATGGCTTCCTCGTCTCGATCAACGGCACCAATCCCGCAAGCGCCGGCTCGGTGCGGCTGGCGTCAGCCGATCCCCGGCAGGCCCCGGCGATCGACCCGAACTTCCTGTCGGACCCCGAGGACGCCCGGGTCCTTCGCGAGGGTATCCGGCTCGCGCGGGAAATCATCGCGCAAAAGGCATTCGAGGGCATGCGCGCCGATGAATACGCCCCCGGCTCGGCGGCCCAATCGGATGCGGAGCTGGACAGCTATATCCGGCAAAACGCCAATTCGATCTACCACCCGGTCGGCACCTGCAAAATGGGTCAGGACGGATCGGCGGTTGTCGATGAGTTCCTCAGGGTGCGTGGTATTGCCGGTCTGCGCGTCATCGATGCCTCGGTCATGCCCATGGTGCCCAGCGGCAACACCAATTTCCCAACCATGATGGTCGCGGAAAGAGGAGCAAGCTTCATCCTGTCGGGCTCGTGAAACGCCCATTTTCCGCTATGGAATTGAAATAGAGGTAATATCTCCACCACCTCATGCGGCCCCTGATTGATCTGCGTCAAGGCGGTCCTGCGCCTCGCGGGGATTTTGCATATATTGATTACGCCAAATCCCCGCGACTGAAGGGCTGGCAGGAGAGTGCCGATGGCCATGACACGCAATCCGGACGTCAGAGACGTCCTCAATCAGGTCGTGAACGATCCCCGCTATGCGGAGGTGATGCGCGTCCCGGTAATCTCGCCCCCACAGATCGTTCTGGCGATGACGGCGCTCGGCCTGTTCGCCGGCTCGACGCTGGCCTATCTCAATGGCATGCTCCCGCTATGGGTGGCCATGTTCGGCATCTGGTGCCCGTCTACCTCGCGTTTACCCCACTGCATGACGCATCCCACCGCGCGGTGTCGCATAGTGGTTTTCTCAACGACCTGATCGGCGTCATCACCGGGCAACTGCTGCTGCCCACAGCCCCCTCCCAGCCGCAGGGTGGCCCGCCCGGATCCATCGACAGATCCTAACCCTTCAGCCCCTTCACCTTCTCCAGAGCGGTCCGCACGGCGGGGCGCGCCTCGATCTTGTCAATCCAGCGACGGGTGGCGGAAAGGTCCGGCATGCGTTCACCGGCGGTTCCGGCGATGAACGTGATTGCCGCGCGCATCCACGGGAACACCATCATGTCGGCGATCGAATAATCATCGCCCGCCAGCCATGGCCGTCCCGCCAATCCGCGTTCCAGAACCGAAAACAGGCGCAGGCTCTCGGCGAGATAACGCTCGATAGCCTCCTCATTGTTGGTGCCCGACATCTTGAAATAGCCGAACTGCCCCATCATCGGGCCAAGGCCTCCGACCTGCCAATAGGTCCATGCCAGCGCGTCGAGCCGGGCCTGTCCGGCAGGGGCCAGAAACCGCCCGAACTTCTCGGCGAGATGGACAAGGATCGCCCCGGATTCAAAAACCACGAGGTTCCCATCCGTCAGGACAGGAATTTTCCCGTTCGGATTCAGCGCGAGGAACCCATCGGACTTCTGCTCGCCCTTGCCGAGGTCAACGCCCTGAAGCCGGTATTCCGCACCCGCCTCCTCAAGGAGGATGGCAGGCTTCTGCCCATTGGGCGTATCCCAGGTTTGAAGAACAATCACGCGCCCACCTCCGCCATTTTATTGGAACCGTCGCAGGTCTGTAAAGGCTCGCGATCCGCGTCACAATAACCTTGGATACAGGCATGATCCGGCAACCCGCCGGGTGGCTTCATGGCCCCGCCGTCGAACGGGTTTGGCCGGCTCACGCCTGCCCCGCCCTGAAGCCCGATCTATACCCTCGGCACGATCTGATCCATGGCGATGCCCGCCCGTTCAAAGCCGCGATGGAAGTCGGCCAGATGCTTGTTGGTCCAGTGCTCGGCCTCGCCGGCGTCGCCAGCGGCGATGGCCCGCAGCACCTGCTCATGCGCGCCGAGGTTTCTGGGCGCGGCGGTTGACAGGGCAATCTGCAACTGGCCGATGCTGGCACGAAACAGGAGGTTTACCGGCTCGCGGGCAAGGATGAGCACCCGGTTCTTGGACGCGGCGGCAACCCCTGCGTGAAATTCCACATCAAGATCGGCGGTATGGGCGCGATCATCGAGATTGGCCTGCGCATTGGCGAGGATCTCGGTCAGTTTCGCGAGGTCGGCATCGCTGCGCCGCTGTGCCGCCAGCCGCGCCGCGAGCGGCTCCAGTTCGACCGCAACCTCCCATAATTCACGATAGGTGACCTGCTGCAGCAGGAGCGAACGCGTGGTGCGGCTGGCCAGTTCGCGCACCCCGGGCAGCGCCACCTGCAACCGCCGCCCCGCCCCGCGCACCACCAGCCCTTCCTGCTCCAGCTGGCGGATGGCTTCGCGCACGGTTGAGCGATGGACGGCAAACTGCTCGGCCAGCGCGGTTTCCGTGGGCAGCAAGGTGCCACTCGGCAATTCGCAGGCGACGATCTGCCGCTCGATGGCGTCGGACAGCGCCTTGTAGGCCGGGATCCTGGCCAGCGGTTCAAAGCTTGCGGTGGGCTGATCCTTGGCTTTTGTCATGGGCAAAATCCTAACCCCCATCCGGGTGGAACTTTCAAGCCTTGCCAGATTGCGGCTAATTCTTGTAGGATTGTCGGACAATTCGAATCCAGTCAAGAGAAGCGGATTATGGAAGAGACTGCGCAGCAGCGGTTGGGACAATGGTTGGCCGGTCACCTGCCGGGGCGCGCGGGCGCGCTCACCGTCGAGCCGATCGCGGGCGGGCAATCCAACCCGACCTTCTTTGTCACACTGGGCGAGCAGCGCATGGTGCTGCGCAAGCAGCCACCGAATGTCATGCCCTCGGCCCATGCCATTGACCGCGAATACCGCGTCATGGGCGCGCTGGCCGCCAGTGGCATTCCGGTGCCGACCATGCTCGCCTATTGCGAGGACCGCGACATTCTCGGCACGCCCTTCTATGTGATGGAGCGGGTCGAAGGCCGTGTATTCAGCGAATGCTGGCTGCCCGGCGTTTCGGCTGACGACCGCCGCGCCATGTATCTGGACATGGCGCGGGTGCTGGCGCATCTGCACAGCGTTGACTGGGCGGCACTTGGCCTTGCCGATTTCGGCCGTCAGGGCCATTATTTCGAACGTCAGGTCTCGCGCTGGGCCAAGCAGTGGCACCTGTCGAAAGTGGCGGATTCACCCGATATTGATCTTCTGCTCGACTGGTTGCCCGCGCATATCCCGGCCGAAGATATCACCACCATTGCCCATGGCGATTTTCGCATCGGCAATCTCATGTTTCATCCCACCGAACCGCGCGTGGTGGCCGTGCTCGATTGGGAATTGTCAACGCTGGGCCATCCGCTGGCCGATCTGGCCTATAGCGCGCTGGGCTGGCACCTTCGCCCGGATGAATATATGGGCATGATGGGGATGGAAAACGAGGCGCCGGGCATTCCGGACGAGGCCACCTATCTCGAAGCCTATTATCAGGCCGCACCCGCCATGCCGCCGGTTTTGCCGTTTCACTATGCCTTCTCGCTGTTTCGCCTCGCGGTCATTTTCGAAGGCATTTCCGCCCGGGCGCGTTCAGGCGCGGCCA
Source organism: uncultured Sphingomonadales bacterium (assembly GCA_903911985.1). Lineage (GTDB taxonomy): Bacteria > Pseudomonadota > Alphaproteobacteria > Sphingomonadales > Sphingomonadaceae > Novosphingobium. The sequence continues at coordinate 343 of CAIWFP010000001.1, read as the reverse complement.
ATTCCGCCAATGCCGCGGATGTCGGAAAACTCGCCGCCAGTTTTGCCCGCCGCGCTGTCGAGCACGCGCTGCGCTCCCCCTCTTGCTGACAGGAAAACCCCATGAATTTTGAATATAGCGACAAGGTGAAAGAACTCGCCACCCGCGTCGAGGATTTCATGGACCGCTACATCCTGCCGCATAATCGCGAGTGGCACCACGAGACCGAGGCGGGGCGCTTCCCCTCGCATATCATGGAGCCGCTGAAGGACATCGCCCGGTCGGAAGGCCTGTGGAACCTGTTCCTGCCCGCCCTGCGCGCGGACGAGCCCGGCACGCGGCTGACCAACCTCGAATCTGCCCC